>JAFGWD010000099.1 GCA_016937315.1 Rhodospirillaceae bacterium | reverse complement strand
GTATGGCCCAAGCGTGCGGCTTGAGCGTGATAACCAGCGGCGGCGGTTTCCGCGAAGACGAAAATCAAGCGGTAGGTGAGCAGCATGATTTCCACTAAGAAGGCGGGAACACCAATGCGGCGCAGGCAGGGGATCATGGCGTGGGCCGGGGTGGTCAGGACCAGAAGGGTCAGCCATGCGGTGGCTCCGGCGGCGCGGGCAAATAAGGAAAGGGCGACGATGGCTTGGTCGGGGCGCCAGCCGAGGGAGAGGCCGCCCGTGAACGTCACCGAAACCATCAACATCGGCAGGCTGACCAACAGGAACCCCAAAGGCAGACCGAGCACGGCGATAAAGGCCTTTAGCGGCAGACGGGCGCAGCCTAAAGCCAACGCGCAGGCTGCGGTGAAAGCCATGCCTCCGGAAAAGGGTGCCGGTCCGATCAGGCAAACCACCAGTCCCCCCAAGCAAAGCAGTAGCTTTTCTGTGGTGGGATGGTGCGACCAACGGTTGGTGTGGGCGATGCGGTCGATCAGGTGCATGGGGTCTCGTTTGCCAGCTTCGGGTGTTGTTTTCCAGTTTTCGAAGCTGGGCTGCAAGGCATTTTGTGGCGTGACGAAAAAAACCACCGCCCCAGCGGTGGCGCGAGGCGGTGGGAGCAAAACGGGCCAATTACGCTTCGTCTTTTGCCTTTGCCATGCCACGGCGCAGGCCGATGTAATAGGCGAGAACGCCGGTGCCAAGAGCGGCCTGTAAGGCAAACAGCAAGCTTTCAATTTCGCCGCTCGGCGGTTCCCAGATTGATGAGAACCAGGGCTTGTAATCGGGGGCGACCTGGGCGATGACGCCTTCCGCTTGATCGTCGGCGCCACTGAAAGGGGCTTCCATGGACTCGGCGATCGGCAAGGCCAGTGGAACGATGACAATCAGGGCGACCAGGACCATCAGGAAGGTGTTGTTGCGTAACAAGCTCATGCCTGTGCTCCTTCGTCCAGGATGTTGAGGCTTTTGAGTTCGGTTTGGCTGTACTTGGTCAGAATGTTCATGACCACAACCGTCAACAGGCCTTCGGCGATGGCGAGAGGAACCTGGGTCATCGCAAAAATGCCTAGGAACTTAGCGGCTGATCCGGCGATGCCGCTGGCTGGGTCGGGGAAGGCCAGGGCCAATTGCAGCGCGGTGGTGCAATAGGTGGCAAAGTCGCCCAGACTCGCGGCCAGGAAGACCGACAGAGGGAGTCCGCCGCCGATTTTTCTCACGACCTTATAAAGGCCGTATGACACGAAGGGGCCGACGATTCCCATGGAAAATACGTTGGCGCCCAACGTGGTCAAGCCGCCGTGAGCCAACAGCAGAGCCTGGAACAGCAGAACGATGGTGCCCATCACCGCCATGACCGAGGGGCCAAATAAAATCGCACCCAGGCCAGTGCCTGTGGGGTGAGAACAACTGCCAGTGACTGACGGCAACTTTAACGCGGAGAGGACGAAGGCGAAGGCCCCGCTGGAGGCCAGCAGCAACTTGGCGTTGGGTTGGTCTTCAACGATCTTTTTCACGCGCCATGCGCCATAAGCAACCACTGGGGCGGAGGCAGCAGCCCAGACCACGCAGTGCGTAGCGGGAAGGAAGCCTTCCATGATGTGCATCGGAATACCTCGTCTCTTACCAGGCCTGTGGAATTGATAGAACAGGCAGTGCCCCCTGAAATCCGCAGTCTGTGTAGTCAGCTCAGATATGTTTGGTCAATAGTTTTGTTATGGAATAGCGTTTTATCCGTTATTTTATAACATTTATTATTTATGTGAAAAATGTCTCTTCATGTCTATGAAGATGAGAGCGTTACGTGCCCCGCCTTGTTGGCGATTGGGAGCCTCCCCACATCCCTCATGCGAGGAAAAAAGAAAAAGGTAAGGAGTGCCTGGGGGATGTCCGAAGCTGCCATCGTATGGTTCCGCGATGATCTGCGGTTGAGCGACCATCCGGCGTTGGATGCGGCGGCGGCTTTGGGTGAGGTGATTCCGGTCTTTGTCTTGGATGCCACCATGACTGCCCTGGGTGGGGCGGCACGGTGGTGGTTGCATTATGCCTTGGCGGCTTTGGGGGCGGATATAGCTCGTCAAGGCGGTGCGTTGACACTGGTGCGGGGGACAGCTGGCACGGTTTTGGCTGATGTGGCTGAAAGGCGGGGTGTTTCTGTCGTTCATGCCTTGGCGTCACGCCATCCGGTGGAACGTGCGGAGCAAGATGTGGCTGGGGTGGTGCTGGCTCGTCGGGGCGTCCGTTTGGTCTTGCATAAAGGGGCGTTACTGCACGATCCGGCGATGATTCGCACTGGTCAGGGTGGGGCCTATACGGTGTTCACGCCGTTTTGGCGAGTCTTGTCCCGGCAGGATTCGGATTGGTTGCGGACGGGTGAAGCATCGCCACCGATCCGCTTTGCCGCAGCGAGCCCCGAGTTGGACCTGGATGATTTGGCGTTGCTGCCGCGCCAAGATTGGGCGGCAGGATTACGTGCCGCGTGGATGGTTGGGGAAGATGCGGCGGCAGAGCGGTTGGAAGCGTTTGTGCAGGGTGGCTTAAGGTCATATGCCACAGATCGTGATCGTCCAGATCGGATGGGGACGTCGCGGTTGTCGCCGGATTTGCGGTGGGGTGCGCTTAGTCCTTTACGTATATGGCGACGGGTGCGTGCTGCGATGATTGCCGATCCGGCCTTGGATGTGGGGGGGTGGGCTTTTTTGCGGCAACTTGGCTGGCGGGAGTTTGCCCATCATGTGTTGGCCGCGCATCCCGACATGGCGCGTTGCAACATCAGGCCGGGTTTTGACTCCTATCCCTGGGATGATGATGCGGCTGTGTTCCGGCGCTGGACGCAGGGGGAAACGGGGTATCCTCTGGTCGATGCGGGAATGCGTGAACTTTGGAACTCGGGCTGGATGCATAACCGTGTTCGCATGGTTGCGGCATCGTTTTTGGTCAAGGATTTGCGCCAAGATTGGCGAGCGGGTTTGGCTTGGTTCGATGATACGTTGGTGGATGCTGATCCCGCATTGGACCCTTTTGGCTGGCAGTGGGTGGCGGGCTCTGGGGCCGATGCCACACCCTATTTCCGGATTTTCAACCCCACCACGCAGGCGCGGACATGGGACCCGGACGGAGCGTATATTGCAAGATGGCTTCCTGCGCGTGCGGCATTGCCGCCTCCGGAGCGTTTGGCCCCTCAGCCTGACGCCATTGTCGATCACGCGGCGGCACGGAATGCGGCGTTGGCGGCGTATCGAGAGTTTGTACGAAAATAACAGCGTGAGGTTGTGTTTCTGTCCGACTCGGGCCAGACTGCCGGTGCTTCGGAGAGGGCTGTGTTGCGTGTTGGACTGTGATGCTGTTCATGGTTCGGCGTCGTTGTTTGCCGTATTGTCCGACGCCTTGTTTTTCGCTCCGCGAAGGGTCGCGGCGGCGTTTGCTGTTTGGACGGAGGGGTTATGAAGCGCGGAGTTATTATCGTGTCCGGGGTTGCCGTGGCGCTGGTCGGGTTGTTCGGCTTTGCGATCATGCGTGAACGCGGCATTAGCGCCTATTTGAAAAACCGTCCTGAGCCGGTGGTCGCCGTGGATGTTGAGAAGGCCGAAGCACGGCCTTGGACGCGGGCGATTGTCGCGACGGGTCGTCTGGAGGCGGTTAACGGCGTTGATGTCGCTGCCGAGGTGGCGGGCCGGGTTGTTGCCATTACCTTCCAGTCGGGACAAACCGTGGCTTTGGGGGCGTCTTTGGCGCGTCTGGATACAGATGTCGAACGTGCTCAGCTTCAGTCCGCACGGGCTCAAGTGCGCCTGAACACGTTAACCGCGCAACGATATCGCAGCTTGCGCCGCACTGATGCGGCCTCTCAGGCGAAGTTGGATGAAGCGGAAGCCAATCTGGTGATGGCCGGGGCTGAGGTCAGCCGTTTGGAACGCACCATTGAGAAAAAGGACATTAAGGCACCGTTTTCCGGAGTCCTTGGGATCAATCGCCTGGACATCGGTCAGTATGTGACGGCAGGGACCAAGGTGACGACCTTGCAGGACTTGTCCGCGATGTTGATGGATTTTTCCGTCTCGCAGAAGGATTTGTCTCAGCTTTCGGTGGGGCAGACCTTGGAGGTGAGCGTGGATGCGTATCCGATGCACACCTTTATTGGACGTTTGTCCGCCATCGAACCGAAAATCGATACGGCAAGTGGTCTGATTACGGCGCAGGCGACATTCCCCAACGAAGAGGGATTGCTGCGTCCCGGCATGTACGCCAAGGCGCGTATCATTCTGCCGTCAGAGGATCAGTATCTGGTGGTGCCACAGCCTGCGATCAACTATTCGCTTTACGGTGACTTTATTTACGTCGTGCGGAGTGATGATAAGGACGCCATGCGAGCGTATCAGACGGCGGTTAAGGTCCTGGACCGTCACGACAATCTGGCTCTGATTGCGGGTGACGTGAAACCTGGGGAAACCATTGTCGCTTCTGGTGCGGTGCGTTTGTCCAATGGGTCTAAGGTCAAGGTGGCGGAAACCCCCGTCCTGAAGGTCAAGCCAGCGGTTGGTTTGGATTAAGGCGTCAGGACAGGAACCCCAGACATGCGCTTTACAGATATTTTCATCAAGCGGCCGGTTCTGGCCTCTGTGGTCAGTTTGCTGATTTTGTTGTTGGGGCTGAAAGCTCTGACGTCCATGCAGGTGCGACAGTATCCGGAAATTGACACCACGGTGATCACCGTGACCACCACGTATTCTGGTGCGGACGCAGCTTTGGTACAGGGCTTTCTCACCGATCCGATCCAGAAGGCGGTGGCGAAGGCCGACGGTATTGACTACATCACCTCAGTCAGCCGTGGCAGCACCAGTGTGGTGACTGCCCGCGTGCGGCTGAACTTCGACCCCAATACGGCGATGACTGAGGTGATGAGCCAGGTTTCCGCCGTGAAGTCGGAGCTTCCCGCAGAGGCCGAGGAACCGGTCATCACCAAGGTTGCGGGCAAGGGCACGGCGCTGATGTACTTGTCCTTTACCAGTGCTGACTTGGAAGGTCCGCAAATTACCGACTATGTGGACCGTGTGGTGCGGCCAAAACTCGCCACTGTTCCGGGCGTCGCTTCGGTGACGTTGATGGGGGCACAAACCTTTGCGATGCGGGTTTGGCTTGATCCCGAAGCGATGGCGCAACGCGGCATGACCGCAGCAGAGGTGACGGCTGCGTTGACCGCCAATAACTACCAGGCGGCATCAGGGGCGTTGAAAGGCTACTACGACACGATTGATATCAAGGCTGGGACCACAGTTGGCGATGTGGACTCTTTTGAGAGCTTGGTGATTCGCACCACCGATGCCGGGCCGGTGCGGTTGCGGGATATCGCCAAGGTTACGTTGGGCGCGGAAAGCACCGATACCCGAGTCATTGCCAATGGAGAAGAGGCGTTGTTCGTTGCTATTGACGGCACGCCGGATTCCAATTCCTTGGATGTGGTGGCCGGGGTTTACAAAGTGCTCCCTGATGTTGAGGGCAATCTACCGCCTGCCATTAAAATGAATGTGAACTACGATTCTACGGTGTTCATTCAGGAATCCATCCACGAAGTGGTTAAGACCCTGACCGAAGCAGCAATCATCGTGATCCTTGTGATTCTGATGTTCATGGCGTCGTTCCGGTCCGTGATCATTCCCATGGTGACCATTCCCCTGTCTTTGGTCGGTGTTGGCATCATTATGCTGGCTCTGGGGTTCTCTTTGAACCTGATGACGTTGCTGGCGTTTGTGTTGGCAATTGGGCTGGTGGTGGATGACGCTATCGTTGTCGTCGAGAACGTCCATCGTCATATCGAGGAAGGTTATTCTCCGTTCGATGCGGCGATTCTGGGAACGCGCGAAATTGCGGGTCCGGTGGTTACCATGACCATCACGCTGGCAGCGGTGTACGCGCCAATCGCCTTTTTGGGTGGTTTGACCGGGGCCCTGTTTATGGAATTCGCGCTAACCCTGGCTGGTTCGGTCATTGTCTCCGGCATCGTTGCGCTGACCCTGTCACCGATGATGTGCTCGAAGATTTTGAGGAAGCACACCGGTGAAGAGCGGCTGGTCAAGGTCGTGGATGCTTACTTCAGCCGCCTCTCCAATGGTTATGAATCGATGTTGGCACGGTCATTGGCCTCACGCGGCAGTACGCTTGCGTTGGCGGTGATTGTCTTGCTGAGCTTGCCGTTGTTCTTTCGTTTTGCGTCGAGTGAGCTGGCACCGACTGAGGACAAAGGTTTCGTGATTGCCGATATCACCGGCCCGGCCTCGGCCAATGCCGACTATATGCGGGCTTTCGCGCCTGCAACCAGTGCTCTGGTCGATCAAATTCCAGAAAAGCAGATGTTCTTTTTCATCACCGGCACGGATGCCACCTATAAGGGGATCGGCGGCTTGGTGTTGAAGCCGTGGAGCGAACGCAGCCGCAACGCCACGCAGATTCAAGGTGATTTACAGGCGAAGTTGAATCAGATTGCGGGCCTTAAAATGTCGGCCTTCCAGTTGCCGCCGCTGCCGGGCACCGATGGGATGCCGGTGCAATATGCCGTAACCACGACGGCTGATTACAAGACCCTGTATGGTGTGATGCAGGATGTTGAGAAGGCCGTCAAAGACTCTGGCCTGTTCGTATTCTATGACTTTGACCTCAAATTCAATCGGCCAGAGTTATCGGTTGTCGTTAATCGCGATAAAGCGGGTGAGTACGGTGTGACGATGAAGGACATTGGCCTCACCTTATCCGCACTTTATGCCAGTGGTTATGTCAATCGCACGGACATTTTGTCGAAGAGCTACAAAGTGATCCCACAGGCACCACGTGCCTATCGTTTGGACCCCGCCTTGATCGAGCGGGCCTATGTGCCGACCCGAGACGGGGGCGTGGTGCCGCTGTCCAATGTTGTTGATGTCGAGGTCACGACGCAACCACAGCAACTGAACCAGTTCAATCAGCTGAATGCGTTTACGTTGAGTGGCGTGCCGATGCCTGGGGTGGGCTTGGGCAAGGTCGTGGAGTTCCTGGATCAGACTTCGGCGGAGATCTTGCCGAAGGGCTTCTCCTTCGATTATGCGGGACAGTCGCGCCAATATAAGCAGGAAGGCAGTGCATTGGTTGCGACCTTCGTGTTTGCCTTGGTGGTGATTTTCTTGGTGCTTGCCGCGCAATATGAAAGCGTGCGTGATCCCTTGGTGATTATGACGTCGGTGCCGCTGTCCATTGTCGGTGCCATGTTGCCGCTGGTCTTTGGGATGACGACCCTGAATATCTACTCTGAGATCGGTCTGGTGACATTGATCGGACTGATTACCAAGCACGGTATTCTGATCTGTGAAGTCGCTAAGGCGGAGCAGGAAGGCGGGAAGTCTAAGTCCGACGCGGTGGCGCATGCGGCGTCTTTGCGCTTACGTCCGATCCTGATGACCACGGCGGCGATGGTTGCCGGTGTGCTGCCTTTGACCTTTGCGACGGGCGCAGGTGCGGAAAGTCGGTTTGCTATTGGCATTGTGATCGCTTGTGGCTTGTCAGTGGGGACCCTGTTCACATTGTTTGTGTTACCGGTGATCTACACTCTTCTGGCCGATGACCACCGAGCCAAGTTTTTGGCCCGTCCAGTGGTTCCGGATTAAGGCGATATTCCATCCCGAAAGGCCTTCCCTCTCCCCCGTCCAGAGTCATCTGGGCGGGGTTTTCATGCGTGTTTCTGCGGCCATTTTTGTGCCCTTTTCCCCATAAAAAGGTGACCTCATAAAGGCCGACACAAAAATGCGCGATTTTCTGTAACTTTGCCTTTATTTGGACATGACTTCTCTTTTTAATTTGTCTAATTTTATGAATGATCACCCACGACGTGTGGCACTGCATTTCGTTAACTTATTGATTAAAAAAGATAATTTACGTTTGCGTGAGACGCCTATTTTCCATGCAAATTTCTCACGTTGGACCATAGACTTACGTGTTTATTAAAAAATCATATCATTTTCAATGACGTGGTTGATTGTTCAGAGTCAAAATTGTGGAATAACTTCATATCTTGGGTAAAGGGGACAGGAAAGAACTTGCCAACTTTGTGCTTTCTGGTAGTTCGTCATGTTGACGTGGCTTTGGTGGTTCTCCCTGAGTATGGTTCTGGGGGAAGGCCCGTCGGTCCTTTTTCTTGGAGGAAAAGATGGCGACTTCGTCCCATGCGGGCGCCCCGGTGGATGCTGGGTTCACCGCTGATCGCAAAAAAGAAATCGTTGGTTTGTTTTTGGGGGTAGCGTTTCTGCTCTACACCCTGTTTAGCACTCCGCCGGAAGGTATTTCGGTTCCGGCATGGAAAACCATCGGCGTGACGCTGATGATGGCAACATGGTGGATGTTAGAGGCGATTCCGATTGCCGTGACTGCCTTGGTGCCGTTGGTTCTGTTCCCGTGGTTGGGTGTTGTCCCGGCCAAGGTTGTGGCGCCGAACTATGCACAAGATCTGATTTGGTTGTTCGTTGGCGGTTTCGCGCTGGCGTACGCCATGGAAACATGGAACCTGCATCGTCGTATCTCTCTGTTGGTGTTGAAAATTTGTGGCACCAATCCGAAGATGCTGATCCTGGGTTTCATGATCTCCACCGGCTTTTTGTCGGCGTGGATGTCCAACACGGCTTGCGCCGCCCTGATGATGCCGATTGGCATGGCTATCGTGAAGATGGTTCAGGAAGGCGAAGGCCGAAGTGAAATGGAAAAGAGGGCGGCGTTGAACTTCGGCATCTGCGTGATGCTGGGGATTGCGTTCTCCGCTTCCATGGGTGGCATGGCCACTTTGATCGGTACACCGCCGAATGCGGTGATGGCCGGCCAGGTGGAAAAAATGACCGGAACCGCAGTTCCGTTCGCGAGCTTCATGTTGGTTGGTGGCCCGATTGGGATCGCTCTGTTGGCGATTGGCTGGTGGTTACTGCCGGTGATGTTTCCGATGAAGGCGCTGGATCTGTCCCACGCCGGTGAAATCGTCGATGAAGAGCTGGAAAAGCTTGGCCCGATGAGCAAGGGCGAAACCATCACCACCATCCTGTTCGTCTGTACGGCTCTGGCCTGGATTCTGCGCCCGCAGTTGGTCAGCCTTCTGCCGTCGGTCTCGGTCGGTGGCAAGATGGTTCCCTTGAAGTCGTTCATCACCGACTCGACGATCGGTATGACGGCTTTGCTGCTCTGCTTCTTGATCCCGGTGGACTTCAAAAAAGGCCGCATGGTTCTGGATAGCAGCCTGTTTGCCAAGGGGATTCCGTGGGATGCCATTCTGCTGTTCGGTGGCGGGTTTGCGCTTGGTGGGGCCTTGTCCAAGTCTGGCGTGACCAACTACGTTGCCGATCAGATGAAGTCCATGGCAGGCATGAGCACCATTGTGATCATGGCGGTGCTGGCCCTGGTTGCCATGCTGCTGACGCAGATGACCTCTAACACCGCTGTGGCTGCGACCTTCGTGCCGTTGGCAATCTCTATCGCTCAAGGTCTCGGTGTTTCGCCGCTGACCATGGCGATCCCGGTTGCCTTGGGTGCGTCTCTCGCCTTCTCGCTGCCGGTGGCGACACCGCCCAATGCGATTGTGTTCGGCTCTGGCTTGATCCGTGTCCCTGACATGTTCAAGTCCGGCATGACTCTCAACCTCATCGGTATCGTGATTTCGATTGCCGTGATGTACGTGATGATGCCAATCGCCTTCGGCGTGAAGGTCTGATGCTCTAAAAAAATCTGGATCTGTTGCTCCCCGCTGCCCGAAAGGGTGGCGGGGATTTTTCATGGGTAGATCTAATTTTCTGCGGAAGGCTTGTGTCCGGGGGGAGTGTGTCGTGCCATCGTTCGGTCGGTTCCCACTCTGTGGATGGGGCAAAAAAGCCACGCTATTTATGTCTTTTTCACGGCAAAATAAAGGCCTTCACAAGGCATATAAGCCATAACCTTATTTTGCCATAAATATGCCTTTATTTGGACATAACTTTGAAATTGAGTTGTTCTAAAGAACAGAACATTTTTCCCTTACATCTCCTAATCTCACTACCATCATATTGATTAATATGAATAATTTTTTTGCACAATGTCGTAAGATGATATGGGATTGCCCCGTAAAATATCTTTTTCTTAGATTGACGTTAAGAAACACCATTCTAATCAAGGCTGTAGGGATAGATTTTTTAATGATGGAGGATTGACGACTTCCTTGTGTCAAGAACAGGGCGTGAAAGGACTTGCCAACGGCGAGCATTCTGGTAATCCGTGATTCTGACGTGGTTTTTGCAAATCCGTGAGAAATGGCTCGTGGAGAAGGCACGTTGTTCCAATTATTATGTTGGGGGAAAACATGACGACTTCGTCCAGTGCGGGCGCTTCGGTGGATGCTGGGTTCACCGCCGACCGCAAGAAAGAAATTATTGGTTTGTTGTTGGGTGTAGCATTCCTGCTTTTCACCCTGTTTAGCACCCCACCGGAAGGCCTTTCCGTTCAGGCCTGGAAAGCCATTGGCGTGACGTTGATGATGGCCACATGGTGGATGTTGGAGGCGATTCCGATT
>JAFGWD010000098.1 GCA_016937315.1 Rhodospirillaceae bacterium | reverse complement strand
CTGGATGACGACCAGACTCGTGCTGCGATTCGTGCCGAGTATCGGGCCACGGGTGAAATCCTGGACCCGCACACGGCGATTGGTGTTGCTGCGGCGCGGGCACGGGCCAAAACGCCGGGTGTGCCGGTGGTGGCCTTGGCGACCGCGCACCCAGCAAAGTTTTCTCAGGCGGTCATGGATGCCACTGGTGTGGCACCGAAATTGCCGGCTCGCCTTGCTGATTTGATGGAAAGACCCGAACGCGTGACCATTTTGCCCAACGATTTGAAGACGGTTCAAGATTATGTTCTGGCACGGGCGCGTGCTGTTGGGGGCCGAGTATGACGGTCAAAGTTACCACGCTGCCCAGTGGCTTGCGCGTTGTTACGGATGAAATGCCGGATTGTGGCACTGTTTCCTTGGGGGCTTGGGTTGGGGTTGGTGCACGGTTTGAGCCGGCGCACCTGAACGGCGTTTCCCATTTGCTGGAACACATGGCTTTTAAGGGGACGTCACGACGCTCCGCACGGGCGATTGCCGAGGAAATCGAGGCGGTTGGTGGTCATATCAATGCCTATACCTCCCGCGAGACTACGGCGTATTACGCCAAGGTTTTGAAGGACGATGTCGCGCTGGCGGTAGATATTGTTGGCGACATCCTTCAGCATTCGACGCTGGAGGCCGAGGAATTGGACCGCGAACGTCATGTCGTGGTGCAGGAAATCAATCAGGCCTTTGATACTCCGGACGACATCATCTTTGATTGGTTCCAATCGACGGCCTATCCCGAGCAGGCGATTGGGCGGCCGGTTTTGGGCACCGCCGAGATCGTGCGTGGGCTTTCGCGGGAAGCGATTTTCGATTTTATGGCGGCGGGCTATACCGCGCCTAAGATGGTGGTGTCCGCTGCGGGCGGCCTAAGCCACGACTCGTTTGTCGACATGGTGGAAAAGACGTTTTCCGCGTTACCGGTTGATGACCGGGGGGAGCCTGAAGTTCCGGCTCGTTATACCGGTGGCCATTATCGTGAACAGCGCGATTTGGAACAAACCCACCTTGTCCTTGGGTTCGAGGGGGTGTCCTATCAGGACCCGGATTATTATGCCTTGGCGGTGATGTCGGCGCTGTTTGGTGGTGGGATGTCGTCGCGGCTGTTCCAGGAAGTGCGGGAAGCGCGAGGACTGGCGTATTCGATCTACGCCTATGCATCGTCCTATATTGATACTGGGATGTTCTCGATTTATGCCGGAACCAGTCCAAAGGACATTCCAGAAATGGTTGCGGTGATTGCCGATGAATCGGCAAAGCTGGCCGATACGCTGACTGAACAGGAAATCTCTCGGGCGCGTGCGCAGTTGCGGGCCAGCACCATTATGGGCATGGAGAGCACATCGTCTCGTTGCGAGCATCGTGCCCGTCAGTTGATGATCTATGGCCACACCTTGTCGCCCGAAGAGTCCATTGCACGCATTGAGGCGGTGGATATGGACGCCGTGTGTCGTGTTGTGCGTCGGGTGTTTGCCAGTCCGCTGACCACGGCTGCCGTTGGTCCTTTGAAATATTTGGAATCCGATGCGGCGTTGGCGGCGCGGTTCTCGTTTTAAGGTAACAGTGCCAGAGCGATGGCTTCGGTGAAGCGGAGGAGAGCGTCGTGGTCGTGGATGAAACGGTTGTGGTGTTTCACAATCCGGCATGTGGAACGTCGCGCAGTGTGGTGGCGTTGATCCGTCAGGCGGGCATTGAACCGCATATTGTCGAGTATTTGAAAACGCCGCCGACACGTCAGGAATTGGTCGATCTGATTGCCCGCATGGGGGTGTCTCCGCGTGCGATTCTGCGCCGCAAGGGAACTCCCTATGACGACTTGAACCTGGACGACATGACGATGTCCGACGATGCCCTCATTGATGCGATGATTACGCATCCGATCTTGATCCAGCGGCCTATTGTGATCACGGCAAAAGGCGTGAAGCTGTGTCGGCCCATTGAATCGGTGTTGGATGTGTTGCCGGTGTCGCCGTAGGTGGTTCCATCTGAACGGAATAGGCCTTAGGCGTTGCCTGATAAGGAGGACAGCTTGGCAACGTCAATGCCGAGCTTTTCAAGGGCGTTGCGCCATTTCTTGGCATTGTCGGGCCCGAACAGCAGGGCGTCATCGGGGGGCGCGATGAGCCAGGCATTGTCCTTGATTTCCGCATCCAATTGTCCCGCACCCCATCCAGCATAGCCCAGCACCATCAGACTGTGGCGCGGTCCCCGGCCTTCTGCCACGGCGCGTAAGATATCCATGGTTGATGTCAAGGCGTGGCGGCTGTCCACCAGCATGCTGGCTTCCGACATGAAATCGGCGGAATGCAGAACAAATCCGCGAGCCGAATCGACAGGGCCGCCGAAGTGGACGCGCATGTTTTCGATATTTGGGGTGATGGAGATGTTCAGTTGCTCCATCAAGCGGGTGATCGGCATGTCTGCAAGTTCGCGGTTCAGGATCAGTCCCATGGCGCCTTCCTCGGAATGGGCGCACAAGTAGACGACGGTGTGTTCGAAACGCGGGTCCGGCATGCCTGGCATGGCGATGAGGCACTGTCCGGTCAGGTATGCGGCGGTGGCGATGGTGGCCATATCAATCCCTTGAAAAGGTCATTAGAACGTAAACGCATAAATCCCGCCGGTTGCGCCGGAGCGATTTCGTTCGTCCGAACAGGAGAAAAGCGTAGACCGTAGCGGGGACTACG
>JAFGWD010000097.1 GCA_016937315.1 Rhodospirillaceae bacterium | reverse complement strand
GGTTCCATCCCCCTTGGAACTTCCACCAGAGGTATATACCACCGCCCGTGGTGATGTTTTTCCCAAACGCGCTGTAGCACGTGCCTGGGCCGCCTCAATCTGAAACACCAGGGCCTCGCCACGGTCCCCTTGCTCCAACAGCCGCGCGACTTCCCGGATCTGTGCAGTGGCACCCGCAATGGTCTTCGGCGCCAGAAAACGATAATGGCGCAGACCTGCCGCATCCAACAAATTGATCTTTCCGCGATCACTCGCCCCTAGAAACACAAGATCTGGGCGCAGTTCAACCATTTCTTCGGCAGAGCGATGGTTAAGCGGAACCTTATAATCTCGTGCCCGCTGATACAGGAACGACGACCACGGATTCACCACGGAGCTCGACAAAGAAACGATTTGCTCGCGATCCGCCAAGGTCAGAACCAGTTGATTAAGACAGCTGTCAACCGAGGCAACGGTTGGCTTTGCCCAGGCAGACCCAGCGTGCCCTAAGATTGCCGTCAGCAACAGCACCGCAAAACACAAAACCGACCGCACGCTCACGCCCCCCAGTCCCGCAGACCGGGAAGTTATAATGTAGCCGAGATGAATTGCAAAGCCGTGTTCTCAGGCAGTGGTCAACGCCTTGTATCCCAAGGTTTACCCGCATCGGGAACGCTCCCCCTCCGCCGTCCCTCATGCCGTGACGGCATACGAAATGGTGTGATTTCAAAAGCCTGACTATGAGGAGATTGAAACAATTGCACGTCACGCCTCTTAAAAGCAAAGATCAAACCCGCTCCGGCAAGAAAGCCACCAATGTGTGCAAAATACGCCACACCACCCCCGCCTCCAGGAGCCTCCTGCAAACCGGAAATTGTCTGCATCAAGAACCACCCCAACAGAATTGCCGCCGCAGGAACACTGATGATTCGGAAGAAAATCAACACCACCACCAGCGTGCGGACGTTCGCCCGTGGGAACAACAACGCGTAAGCCCCCAAAACACCCGCGATGGCCCCTGAGGCCCCAATCATCGGCACCGTGGAATGGACATCCAAAACTGCCTGAAACAAAGCCGCTGCATAGCCACTCAAAGCATAAAACACGAGGTAACGAAAACGCCCCATAGACTCTTCAACATTGTTTCCAAATATCCATAAAAACAACATGTTGCCGCCAAGATGCAACAGTCCTCCATGCAAGAACATCGAGGTCAAGGGCGATGCCCAAGCCGGAATGGCACGATATTCTGGAGGCAAGCTGTCCCCACCCAAAACCAACTCCGGGATCATGCCGTATTGGACGGAAACCAGCCGCGCCTGAGTGTCAGACAGTCCCGCCTGCCACACATAGACCGCAATGCACACCGCGATTAGAAACCATGTCACAAAGGCTGGGCGACGTGCCGGATTGTCATCGAATAAGGGAAGAAAAAACATACATCAAACATCCTTATCGCGTACGCCAATCAGGCCCAAGGCCTTACGCACTGCGTTTTGCTCAAAGTGAATCGCATTGCGCGTCGGCAAGAATGCGCTGACATTCATGCGAATTTTGGCATCATTCGTGGTTTCAAAAACGATTTCCGGTTCAACATCTTGAAGATCCAGCCCCGCCTTGCGTTCGATGGTCGCATTATAGCGACGCGCAACCTCTGCATGGGGGACCATATCACGGCGCAAGGAGTCCAGCACCACAGCCTCCAGCGCAGCAATATCAAGGCCTGGCTCAAACGTCAGAGAGAACTTGTGATAAACATAGCGCCCATAAAAGGTTTCGTTGCGGATCGGCTCTGACAGAAAAACCGCATTGGGAATCGTAACCAAACGCCCCGTGAATTCGTAGGAGCGCCCATCGGAATGGATTTCTTGCAGGGTGATGGTCAACAGATCCATGCCAACCACCTGGCCGCGTATAGCACCGATTCCCACCCAATCGCCAACCCGTGCTGAATTGGATATAACGCGCACCACACCACCGCTCAAACACATGATGAGTTCTTTGGTGGCAATGATGATGGCAACGGTAAAGGCGGTCAGTGATAACGCCAAGGTCTTCAGCGACGGAGCCCAGATCATAAATAAACCAGCGAAGACCAACAAGAAGGCCGCATTCTTGACCTTGGCCAAAATACGCCAATGCTTTTCGCTAATAAACTTCTCTCGACGCCGCAAATAGCGCTCGAACAGACTCCGGCCAAGCATCACGGCAACGACCAGCACAACCGAGGAGACAATCTCCACAGCGGGCAACCCACCCCATTCCAAATGAAAGAACCGCGCCCAAGTCATTGGCTGTCCTTAATCTCAACTGCGTTTCGCACCAAAACCATGTACCGGATGTTCCAGCATCGGCACCACATCAGACCGCAGATCTTGCACAACTTTTGTCATGTAAGGCAGCAGCCGCCGCCAGGAAAGATCCTCTAAACCCAGAACATAGACATCCAGTGCCCGCGCCTTGCCTAGAATACTGCCATAACGGGTTTGTCCATCGTCGTCTTGGAAGGCGGTTGTGGTAAACAAAAACGCGCTGTCCCAAGGATACCCGTACTGATCCTGAGCGTTGTCGATCTCGTTGAGGAAATTGATCAGCGCCCCACGATAGTTTTGCGACCCCGAGGCATTCGGTTGGGGCTTCATCGCTTTGCACGAGACAAAGGCCAGACGATCGCCAATCCGAGCAATCACATCAATCTCGTTATCCCCTTCGAATTCATCAACACGCCAATGAATGCTCTGATGAAAGGTCACGGCATCGGCCCCCGCGTTGACAAAAGCCATCCAAACATATTCTTCCAGCCACTCCCCCCGCAGAAACATATCCGCATCGTGTGAGACCGGGCGCGGTGTACCGCGCTGTGGCAACAGCAGCCCGGCCTTTTCCAGATAAGCCCGAATGTGGGCGCCATGCCCCGCATTGCGTGCCTGATGCATCAGGCCCCGACGCACGTGATCGAATTCCGTAAAATTTTCCGCTAGAAAACGCGCATGAGGAAACCACGCACGAACCCGCCCCACTTGTTCAGGAGAAGGCTCTCCCATCAAGGTCACGCCCCGGCCCGCCAACAACTGCTTCAGATATTTCATGCCGCCCCCCTACTCTTCATTCATGCCATTGGAGGGCGGCATTCACAACCTCAGAAACAAACTCACAAAGTTGGATAGTCGGTATAGCCTTTCGAACCATCGCCATAGAACGTGGTCTGATCGAAAGGATTCTGCGGTGCATCTTCGGCCAAACGCCGCACCAAGTCTGGGTTGGCAATGAACGCCTTGCCAAAAGCCACGGCATCCGCGTCTCCTCGTTCCAGAAGATCTTGCGCGGTTGCCTTGTCCAATCCTTCGTTGGCGATAAACACACCGCCAAAGATTCTCTTCAGCAAAGGTCCAATCTGTCCCGGCGATTGACTCTCACGGGCAAAGATAAAAGCAATTTTGCGGGTCTTCATTTGCTCGGCCACATAGCCGAATGTCGCCAAAGGATCGGAATCGCCCATGCTGTGAGAATCTCCGCGTGGGGCCAGATGCAATCCCACACGATCCGCACCCCACTCGGCAATCGCCGCGTCCACCACCTCAATCATCAGACGCGCCCGGTTCTCAATGGGTCCACCATAGGCGTCGGTGCGGTGATTGGACGAATCTTGCAAAAACTGGTCCAGCAAATAGCCATTGGCTCCGTGGATTTCGACACCATCGAATCCGGCACGTTTCGCATTCGCCGCGCCCTGACGATAGGCCGCGACAACGCCGGATATCTCATCAATATCCAAAGCACGCGGAACCACATAAGGGCGCATCGGACGCAATAGGCTGACATGGCCCTCCGCCGCGATGGCACTGGGAGCTACCGGCAGTTCGCCATTCAGAAGCTCCGGGTCGGAAATCCGCCCAACGTGCCACAGTTGCAGAACGATACGCCCATCCGCCCGATGCACCGCATCGGTCACCAAACGCCAGCCGGCGATCTGATCCTCGGACCATATGCCGGGCGTTGCCACATATCCAACGCCCATCGGAGTGACGGACGTCGCCTCGCTGAGGATTAAGCCTGCGGATGCACGTTGCGTATAATATTCCGCCATCAAGGCGTTGGGGATGCGGGCTTCACCTGCCCGCGCACGAGTCAAAGGTGCCATAACAATACGGTTGGGCAGGGTCAGAGCCCCCAACTTCAAAGGATCAAATAACGATGGCATAGGGATGTCCTTGTCCAGAAAGCGTGTGTGCACGCAGAACGTAGCGAGTGTTCTTCCATTTGTGCGGTCAGCGCGAGAATATCCAGGCCACAGCGCGGGAAATCCGCCGCATTGCGTAAAGCGGTTCTCACTCAAAAAAAACGCCGCGCCAGAAATTGGGGCGCGGCGCAAGGTGACGCCAGAGCATCAGCGGAACAGGCTCTAGCGCAGGAGGAACACCACCAATGGTGCCGCTAACACATTGGCAACACCTGATAAGATCATTACCAAACCAGCAATGGAACCTTCTTCACCACCGATTTCCGTAGCCTTGGCAACACCTGCACCATGTGCACCCATACCAAACAACGACCCACGCGCCAGGGAAGATGTCAAAGGCAGCCACTTCAGCAGAATTTCACCCATAGCCACACCGATCACCGCCGTCACCACCACAAACACAGCCGTCAAATCCGGGATGCCGCCAATATCATCGGCAACAATCAGGGCAAACGGCATGCTCATTGAACGTGGTAGCAAACTTAAGCGTAAGGCATCCGACAAACCAAACACGGTCGCCAACCCCCAAGCACTGCCCATGGCAATACTGCTGCCAACGACAACACCAATCGCCAGCACCGGCCAGTGCCGCCGAATCACCGCACGATGCTCGTAAATCGGCAAGGCAAAGGCGACCGTCGCCGGACCCAAAGCCAGCATCAACCAGTGAGTTGCATGGAAATACGCGCCATATCCAACATGCGTCGCCAACGCCAGACCCAACACCAGAAGCGGCGCAATCAACAACGGCGACAGCCACCAACGTGGATAGCGGCGATACAAAAAACGTGCGGCGAAATAGGCCACCAACGTGACCATCACCCAAAAGACATCGAAGAAAAGGCCATCAACGAACAGCATGACGCACCCACCAGCGATACGAGAGATCAACCGCAAGGGCCGTCCCCAGCATCACAAATAACGTGCCCAACAGCACCGTCGCAAAGAGCTTCATCCCCAACGACCCCAACCAATCGACATGATCAAGCACCGCCAGAACCGCTGGCACGAAGAACAACAGCATTTCACCAATCAAAAGCCGTGCCCCACCCTGCACGCTGCTGGGTCGTAAAAGCCCCGTCCCCAGAAGCAGCAGCATCAAAGCCAATCCGACAATCGCGCCAGGAACCGGCAAGTTTAAGACGTGAGTCGCCAGATCACCCAACCCCCACACACCCACCAACACCACGATCTGTGCGACACGACTGTGCTGCACAATCCGATGAACAAAGCGAACGAGGGGGAAGTGACCCATGGCAAATCCTTTTCAAATTCTGTCCACACCAGAATAGAGAAATCTATTAATTCGTAAAATGAATTGATTGAATTATAGATATTCCTATATGGAATAGTAAGATCATCCATTTTTCAGGAGCCGCCATGGAAATCCGTACCCTGCATGCTTTTGTCGAGGTCGTTCGCCAAGGCGGCTTTTCCGCTGCCGCAAAAACCGTCTTCGCCACACAATCCACGGTCAGTAAGGCTGTCAAACAACTAGAGGACGAGCTTGGCCTACCGCTTTATGACCGCACCCGCATGACCCCCACGACTGCCGGAACGATTGTGTTTCGTCGCGCCCAAGCGATTTTAACCGAACGCGATGATTTACTGACGGAGCTGGATGAATTGCGCGGCCTCAGACGCGGCGAATTGCACCTTGGCATTTCCCCGATTGGTGGTGGCACACTGTTCGCCCCCCTGTTCGCGACTTTCCGCAAGAAATACCCGGATATCGATATTCGCTTGCAGGAACACGGCAGCAAGCGCCTGGAAGACTTGCTTGCTGCGGGAGACGTAGACCTGGCGGCGTCGTTGCTGCCGGTTGGGGAGAGTTTTGCTTTTCAGGCTGTCAAGACCGAACCCATGGTCGCCATCTTACCCGCACATCATCCTGCTTCTGGCAGAAAGACTATTGACTTGGCGGCGATTGGCGACACTCCGGTGATTCTGTTTGACGCGGCCTTTGCGGTCAACCGCATCATCTCGGACGCGTATCGTCGCCGTGGCCTGAATCTGGCGGTTGCCGCACGCAGCGGACAAATGGACTTTATGGTGCAATTGGTCGCAG
>JAFGWD010000096.1 GCA_016937315.1 Rhodospirillaceae bacterium | reverse complement strand
TTTGTGGATGCCGAGGTCACGGCGCAGGTGTTCTTCCAGCCGGTCAACGAAGGTCAGGTCGTCTTCGGTGATTGTGATGCCGGTTTCCACACGGCTGGCAAGGCACGGTTGGGCGGGCAGTTTTGCCAGATCACGTAGGCCTTTCCGCCGGGCCAGGGAGCGAATGGTTTCTTTATCGATTCCCGCCTCGACGTACGGATGCACGACTTTTTGCTCGCGTGCTGCGATTAGGCCGGGCCGATAATCCGTCAGATCGTCGAGATTGGTCCCCGAGGCAATGAGGCGGTTGGTTTTGGCGCGTAAGGTCTTGTAAAGGCAGGTTTTGCAAAAATAGCAGCGGTTGTAGAGATTGGCGCGATAGGCGGGATCGTCGAACTCACCAGCCGAAAAAATTTGAAGTGTCCATCCTTCGGCCAGGGCAAAAGCATGTACGCGCTGCGTTGCCAATGCGGGGACGGCAGGGGATTCTGCGTGGCAGATCACGGGTGCATTTTCCAGCCATCGGTGAGCCAGGGTGGCAAGCAGAAGGCTGTCGATGCCGCCACTGACGGCAATTGCCAAGGGGCCATAGGATGACAGTACGGAGTGCAAGTTCTGCTCGGCGGCAATGACTCGGCTCATGGGTTTTCCTCCCGCGATTTTGCGGCACGGCGTGCCGCCAACGTGGCGATATCGGAAAGTTCGTCGCTCTCGACCTTGGTGGTTGTTGCGCCATTGGGGCGTTGCGCGTGTTTGGCACGCAGAGTGCCGTGATATGGCGTGCGTGTCAGGATGTGACGCTCGGCTTTGTGCCAGCGGACCCCGAGAGTAGAGGTTTCCAAAAGGACTTCGCGAATCACGGCGTCCAGGTCTTCTGGTCTTGCCAACAGGCGCAGGGTGACCAGCGGGCGGCCTTTCTTTCCCATGCCGGGGATCAGGGTTACGTCGCGGATTGGGGCTAAGGCACGTAGTTTGTCAGAGGCTTGGGCGATTTCCTCGCCGGTCATGTCGTCGATTTCACATTCCAGAACGCACAGCACATCGGCTCCGATTTGCGCTTCGTCTGCGAACAGGCTGGCACGCAAGATATTCGGCATTCCAGGTAGGACTCGGCTGCCTGCGCCGCACCCGCTGGTGATCAGCGTGCCGCCGCGATGGATGCCCGATGCTCCGCCGGTGATGTGGCATAAAATCGCGGCTCCGGTGGGGGTGACTCTTTCGCCGGGAATGCCGTCGTCACGCCACGTATAACCGTGCAGCAGAGCGGTTGCCGCAGGTACGGGGACAGGCAACAGGCCGTGTGCAGTTTTCACGAGGCCACCACCGAGGGGGAGGGCGGAGACACTCCAAGTGACATCTGAAAGCGTGGCGATGATGCTGGCCGCTGCTACCACATCCATCAGGGAATCCCAGTCGCTGATTTCGTGAAAGTGAACCTGTTCCAGTGCGATGCCGTGGATGTTTGATTCGACCTCGGCCAGAGCACGGAGAATGGCTGCGGCGTGGTTTGCTGTGCCGTCCGTCAGAGGCGCGGTTTCAATCCGTTGCCGCATCTCGCCATAGGTGCCTGATCCATGATGGTGGTCATGATGATGGTGGAGACCATGCACAGAAGGAGGGGGAGCCTGATGTGCATGGTCATGAGGGCGTTTTGTGGGGAGAGGGGCGCCCTCAATCAGGTTGAATTGCTTGGCGGCAATGCCTCCGGTCAAGGTTTGGTTCAGACGTGGCGTGCCGCAATTGGGAGGCAGAACAGCAGCCAAATCCGCAAAGATCCGTTGCTGCAAGCTTGGTATCGCATCCAGCATGGCGGCGACGAACATGTCTCCGGCAATGCCGCCGACGGCATCAAGGTGAATGTGGCTGGTCTTTGTCATGATTTGTGGTGCTCCGGCCAGGGGTCCAGTAAAGCGCCATCGGCATCGAAGACCATTTGTTGGGGCGGGGTCAGGATCTCGATCCCAGGCCGCTCCCGCAGCGATGGCAGCAAGGCTTTGGAGGCATAGAGGTATTCCAGGTGCAAGGTGTTGGGGATGCGGATCAGGGTGATCGCGTCTGGAGTGTAAGATTCGCAGCTCTTGACCGCCGCTTGGATGACGCTTTTATCATCGGGCAGAGCCATTGGCAGGCCTGCCATTGTCAATGTTCCCAGTGTGATGCAGTTGATGTAGGTGGGTTCGCGGCGGAATTTCTGAAACAGCCGCTCGGTGATGACGTCGGCCATGCCGATTCCCACCGCGTTGCCTTCGCTGGCGTCGGAGACGTCGAGAACCGCAATCCGTGAGACATCCGGTCCGCCGCTGATCGCCGGGGTCGAAACCCGGCCAGTGATGTTGGGGTCCATGCCGCGGCCGGAAAATTCCTTGCCGACCGCGCCGATGATCAAAACGTCCAGAGGCCCTGAAGCCTGTGCTTGGTCCAGGGGGCCAAGGGGGAGGCGCGGCATGTTGCGCATGGCCTCAGCCAGCAAGGGACGTTCCCGTTCGATCATGCCGTCGGCAGGAACCACAACTACCCGGGACAGGCGGTCATAGGCGTTTTCCAGGGTGGCGACACCGAACAGAATTTTGCATTTGGCGAGTTTTATCCGGCCCATTTCGACGATGGACCGCCCCAGGTAACCCGATCCCCAGGCGTGGCAGTTGTCGGCCCCCGATTGCTTGCCAAGGCCGATGGAGAGCATCTTGATCAGGCCGCTTTCGTTGGCGGCGCGGAATTCGGTGTGGGGTTTGATTCGGTTGAAAACCACGATCCCATCGGCCTCGTACGCCAGCTTATCAATGTGAACCTCCATGCCGTTGTCCAGGCATCCTAGGTTCACGGTGTCCATGCTGGAGCGAATGGGGCATCCGGCGCTTTCTTCGGTCACGCCGAGGTGGGCGAGAACCTTGGTTTGGCCGTCTGCCGTGGCGCCGCCGTGGCTGCCCATGGATGGAACGATGAAAGGGATGGCTCCACGATCCCGAATCTCCTGAACAATCGCGTGCACCAGTTGCGGCAGGCTGGCCAAGCCACGGCTTCCCACGGTGAGGGCGATGCTCATTCCCGGCTTGATGGATGCCGTACAGGGCTCTTTTTCCATGGCATCATGCACCGCTCGTGCGGGGTCTCCGGCATCGACGACCTGAAAGGTCTGACGCACCAAGGCAACGGGGGGTAAGACGACATCCTGGAGCAACTGGACGTAACGCGGTTTCATTTTTCTGTCCTCTCGGTTGCGGCGTGGCCGCCGGGGAAAGGCCCGGCGGCACCGATGAATGTCCTAGATCACCGGTCCCAAGACGTAGATGTCCATGGCGCGGGTGTAGCCGGTGATTTCCGAGCGTGTGCGTGCACCGGAAGCGACCTCAAGGATCCGGTCCAAAAGCCGCTCCCCAGCCTCTGGAATGCTTTCCGTGCCTTCAATGATTCCTGCAACCGACATGTCCATGTGGTCATGCATGCGTTCCCAGGTCTGGGCGTTGCCGGTGAGCTTGACCACGGGCACAAAGGGAAAGCCTTGTGGTGCCCCCCGCCCCGTGGCAAAGGCGATAAGGTTGCAGCCTGCCGCCGCAAGGCCGGTGAGAATTTCCGGTTCGCGACCGGGTGAATCCATCACCACAAGGCCTTTCACCGTTGGTTTGACACCGTATTCGTAGACTGCTTGAATCGGCGCTGTTCCCGCTTTGGCGATAGCTCCCAGTGACTTTTCTTCGATGGTCGAAAGGCCGCCTTTGATGTTGCCACCGGTCGGTTGACCGCCACGCATGTCGCAGCCGACCGCCTTGGCGCGGCCTTCCATGCGGTTGACCATGGCAATAATTTGCTTGCCGATGGTTTCATTCGCGGCGTGTCGGGCGACGATATGTTCGGCACCGATGAATTCCGTGACTTCCCCAAGGACGGATGTTCCCCCCGCAGCGACGATGCGGTCCGATGCGACTCCAATGACGGGGGTTGCCGAGAGCCCTTGTGTGGTGTCGGAACTGCCACACTTCAGGCCAAGAACGATGTCCGAAAGTGGGCAGGCCTCTGTTTTTTGTGATGAGGCGTCGGAGACCATATCCTCGACGATGCGGGTTCCTTCGGCACGGGTGCGTGCCGCGCCGCCATGTTCCTGGATGGTGATCACTTCGACGCGCTTCCCGGTTTTACGAATACCGGCGACGATCTCTTCGATGGCTGTGCTCTCGCATCCCAGGCTCACCAACAGCACAGAGGCTAAGTTCGGATTGCTCCCCAGGCCGATCAGGACCGCGTTGACCCGCTGGATGTCCAGTGGGGTCTGGCAACATCCCTGGTGGTGGGTGAAACTCACCGCCCCGTCCACTTGTCGTGCGATATCCTCGGCGACCTCGTTGGCGCAAACCACGGTGGATAAAATGCCGACGTAATTGCGCGTGCCGACCTGCCCGTCGGGACGCCGGTATCCCTGAAATTCCATCATTTCAGTCTCTCCATGCTGTTCGCTGTTCATGCCAAGTCGCCCCGTCCGCGCAGGCTTTCGATGTTGTGGACATGGACATGTGCGCCTTGGGGGATATCCGCCGTTGCCCGGCCAATGACCTCTCCGTATTTGACGATCTCATGCCCCTTGAAAATTGCGCGGGTGGCAAATTTGTGGCCGAAGATCACCGGGTCCACGAGCGTTACCGAAAGGCTGCTGGCTCCAATGCCTGCCGAGACCAACTCACCTGCGGTGAGGTCGCGTAAGGCTGTTGCCACGTTGTCTTCTTGTCCGATTACAATCGCGTCACGTTTCATCGGGGTGTCCTTCTCAAGTTCGCGACGAACAGCGAATTCGCTGTGGTCAAGCGGTCGATGGGGTGCCGTCTGCCGTGCCACGGGCTTGCGGGAGACGAAGGAGACGTGGACGACGGGACGGGTGCTGTGTTGTCCCGTCGATCACCTCATTGCACGTGTTGGCCTTTCACGGAGTCTTCAGCAGGGCGTCGATGCGTACGCCGACGCGATCTGCAATCTCACCCGCCAAGCCGACGTAGCTGCGCGGGTCCAAGGCGGCTTCGATCTTGGAGCGGTCGCACACTCCGGCGACGCCTTTCTCGACCATCAGCTCGTCAATCAGATACGTATCGTTGTCGAAGGCACGGTTTGACGCCTGGTAGACGAGTTCGTGGGCTTCGGGCAGGGGCATGGTCTCGGCGAGCACGAACATGGCGCGTTCCGACAACAGAAGGCCTTTGAGCATGCCGGTGTTCTGGAACATCCGATCGGCGTGGACCCAAAGGCCGGAAAGGGTTACGTCCAAATGGTTCAAAGACCCTGACAGCAGCGAGAAGGTTTCTGGAACAACGATCCATTCGGCCTTCCAGTGTGTGGCGTCGCGTTCGTTTTCTGCGCCCATCGCTTCCAGGGAGACCCCGGCGTTGGCCCGGATGAGGCGGTCAAGAACGATCGACCATTCGGTGTGCACGGGGTTCCGCTTATGCGGCATGGTGCTGCTGCCAACCTTGCCTGCGGTAAAGGGCTCCTCCAATTCGCGGACCTCTGTTTTGGAGAGGTTGTAAATTTCCTTGGCGATATGGGCGGCGGTGCCGGAGGTCAGGGCACAAAGGGTTGCAGCTTCTGCCATGCGGTCGCGGGAGGTTGCCCAGGGCGACAGCGGCGTGCCCAGGCCCAAGATATCGGCAGCCCGCTTTTGTAGCTCAAACCCAGCGGCTCCCCAGGAGGCAAAAGTCCCGACGGCGCCGATGATGTTGACGACCAGAATACGCTCGTGGGCGGCTTTCCAGCGTTCGACTTGACGACAAAGCTCGTCGAGCCAGATTGCCGCCTTCATGCCGAAGGTGATGGGTAAGGCATGGCCACCATGGGTGCGGCCAACCATGACGGTGTCGCGGTAGGTTTCCAACAGTGGGCGGGCATGTCGTAAAATATCGAGGTGTTGTTCCTCGATAATGGCGTAGGCATCGCGGATCATCAGCATCATGCCGGTATCGACAATATCCTGGGTGGTCGCACCCCAATGCACATAGCGTGCGTCGTCGTGGTTGATGACGCGCCGGAAATCCTTGAGGAGTCCCATTAGGCTATGCGAGGTCACCTTGCCGTGTGCTTTGACGGCTTCGATGTCGATTTTGTCGACTTGGGCACACGCGGCGATACGCTTTGCGGCGTCTTTGGGAATGATGCCCAGGTCGCCGGAAGCCAGCGCAATGGCGCGTTCGACGTCGAGCCACCGTTGAAACATGGTGTTTTCGTCGAAAACATCACGCATGCGCTGCGTGCTGACAGAATCCTGGAAGACTGAGTTGTCGATGAAATGAACGGCCATGAGACGTGTTCCTCCAATTATTTGGTCCGGTGCTAATCTGCTGCCGACGCTTTTTCTGGGTGGGCCACCTCGTGCGCCTGAACGAGGCGGCCCGGAGACCTTCACTGGCTGTGCTGCGCCGGTGGAGGCCGTTTGTACCGAGTTCAGGGTTTATAGGTCTGGGTCGTGCATCCGGCTTGTGGCACCGCCCATGGCCGCTTTCTTTTTGCGGCGGGCGTCCATGTAGTAAGGCAGAACCAGAGAGAGGCCCGACACCACCAGGAGCACCAAAGAGATCGGACGTGTCAGGAAGGGGGCGAGGCTTCCGGACCCCAGCGTAATCGCCAGCCGGAGTTGGGCTTCCGCCATGTGGCCGAGGATGAGGCCAAGAATGACGGGGAGGAGCGGAAACTTTAATTGCTTTAGGATGTACCCGAGCAGTCCAAACCCCAGGAAGCAGTAGACATCGAACATTCGGTTGTTGAGAGAAAAACAGCCGATGGTGCACAGGACCAACAGAACGGGGATCATAAACTGACTTGGGATGATGATCGCTTTGATGATGACCTTCAAAAACAGGTGGAAGAACACCAGCAAGAAGGCGAACGCGATGAAATAGGCGATGAATATTGAATAGACGACATCGCCATTGTCGCGGAACAGAAGCGGCCCAGGTTGGATGTTGTGCAGCATGAATGCGCCCAGCATCATCAGGGTTGATGCATCTCCCGGAATGCCCAGCGTGAGCAGGGGGATCATAGCCCCGCCCATGGAAGCGTTATTTGCTGCTTCCGGTGCGATAATCGCTTCTGGGATTTCGCCGGTCCCGAATTTCTCGGGATGTTTCGATGCGGTTCTCGCCTGAGCATAGGCGACGACGTTTGAAAGGCCGGGGCCGACGCCGGGCAGAATGCCGATGACGACGCCAATGAAGACCGAACGGATGAGATCGATCTTTCTGCGCCAGATATCGCCGAGAGCGCCCATGAAATCGGCAAACTTGAGATCGACTTTCATCAGTTTCGATTTCCCGCCGATCTCATCAACGTCTTCCAGAAGTTGCGGGATGGCGAAGACACCGATCAAAACCGGAAGGACATTGAAGCCAGATTCCAGTTCCTCAAAACCAAAGGCAAAGCGGACAACGCCATTCACCGGGTCGGTTCCGACCAGGGAGAACATCACCCCCAATCCCGCCGCCAAGAACGACTTCAGGATTGAACCGCTGGACAAAGACGACACGCAACTGAACGTGAAGATAACCAGAGCGAAGTATTCCCAGGGGCCAAAGCGCAACGCGAAGCTGGCCAGGGTTGGTGCAACAACGATCAGGCAAAGCCCGCTGAGGCACCCGCCTAAGACGGAGGAATAGGCAGCGAGGGCAAGGGCGCGTGGCGCTTGCCCGTTCTTTGCCATCGGATACCCATCAAGACAGGTTGATGCGGAAGAGGGTGTTCCCGGAATATTCAGAAGGCAAGAGGAGACAAAGCCACCTGAAATACCACCGCAATAGACTCCCATCAGCATCGCGAGGCCGTGAACCGGCTCCATCCCAAACGTTACCGGGACCATCAAGGCGATGGCCATGGTGCTGGTCAGGCCGGGTATGGCACCAATAAAAATGCCCCCCAAAACGCCCCCCGCAATGCTCAAAATGATCTGGGGTGTGGCTATGAGGCCGAAAGAAATGACGTATTGTTCCCACATGGATGTTCTCCCGGCTGATTAGGGCAGAAAAGTCTGCAACCAATAGACAAAGACCAGGTAGATGAGGCCGACGATGCCAGCAGCGACCACCAGGGCAACAGGAAGGTCTTGCCGGACCCGAGGACTGAGCACGGCAATGGTTACGACGATAAATCCGGCGCTGGACAGCAAGAATCCGGCGAGGGGAATAACCATGAGGTAGAGGCAGAAAAGGGTGAGTGTGATCAGGCGTTTGCGTCCAATGACGCGCTGCCAGTATCCGCTTGGGAAGGGCGGATCCAGCGAGGGGATGAACGTCGTTGCAAGCAGCCCCACGCCCAACGCGAGCACGGACGCGAACGTGATGTAGGGAAACATTTTGTTGCTGATCAGGTAGAATGCCAAATCCTGGATCTGCGAAGTTTGGCAGATCATGAAGATCGACAGCAGGATGATCAGGACGGCAGAGATCCGATTGGCCGTTTTCATGGCAACCTCTCTGCGGATTTTTCCGCTCAAAGTGTTTCGATGGGCAAAGAGGGAGCGCGACCAACATCGCGTGTGATGTTGGATTTTCCGGCGATATGGCCGTGCTCCGAGAACTCTGTGCTTTAATGTCTTTAGCCGCAGAAGGGCTTAAGTTACTTCCCCGTCTCTTTGGCGAGGCCGTACTTGTTCGCCAATTGCGTGAATTGCTTCAGCTGTTTGGCGAGGTACGTATCGAATTCTGGCCCGGAAATCAGCATGGGGATCATCCAACCACTGCTGAGGTCTTTTTTGGTCTCGGGGTCAGCGGCAGCCTTGATCCAAGCGTCTTTAAGAATCTTGACGTGATCTTCCGGCGTCCCTGCGGGGACGAAGCTCATATAATCGAAATAAAATGCGCAATCGACGCCCTGTTCTTTCAGCGTCGGCAGGTCGGGGTAAGCGTCGGAACGTGCTTCTGACATGGTTCCGAGCAGGCGAATATCACCGGATTCGAGATACGGACGTGCCGAACTCAGCGCAACGACGGCAACGTCCAGATTGCCTTGCATCATGGCAATGATGCGGTCTTTGTCGCCGCTCATACCGATGGTGTGGAAGGTTTCCTCATTCATGTTGATCGCATCAAGGTACGCCAGATAGGCAAAGTGGCTGATCCCATTGATTGCAGCGCCCCAGCGGATGGTTCCGGGTGCAGCCTTGGCTGCAGCGTTCAGTTCAGTGGGGGTTTTGTAGGGGGTTCCCTTGCGGACGATCAGGGCGTTATCGGTACGGACTGTGTCGGCGAGTGGTTTGAACGCCGTGTAATCGTATTTCGAGCGCCCGGTGGCATAGGCCATATGCAGGTTTTGGTGTTGCCAGAGGACCATGTAGCCGTCCGCACGCGCACGCTTGACTTCAAGCTCACCCATCCGTCCACGGGCACCGGCGATGTTGGTGATGATGACTTTGACCGGAAGATATTTCGATAAGTGCTTGGCGAAAACGGGTGCCGAAACGGCACTGCCCCCGCCTGGCTTGATGGGAACCGCGATCTGGATGGGCTTTGTTGGAAAATCGGCGGCCTGTGCGCTGCCAGCGGCAAGACCAACAGCC
>JAFGWD010000095.1 GCA_016937315.1 Rhodospirillaceae bacterium | reverse complement strand
TGTCGCAGGAAGCCTCGGAAGGCGAAATTTGCGAGGCCGCCAACGATAACGCTCCGGGCCAAGTGGTGGTATCCGGACATGTCGGTGCCGTCAAACGCGCCATTGAAATTGCGAAAAAACTGGGCGTGAAGCGTAGCGTTCTGTTGCCGGTCAGTGCGCCATTCCATTGCGCCCTGATGCGTCCAGCAGCAGAAACCATGCGTGCCGCGTTGTCGGGCGTTGAATTGGTCACTCCGGTGGTTCCGGTGATCGCCAATGTGACTGCTCAGGCCACCAATGACCCAGAAGAGATTCGCAAGCTGTTGGTCGAGCAAGTCTGTGGTGCGGTGCGCTGGCGCGAAAGCGTGCAGTTCATGAAGAGCCACGGCATCAACGCGTTGGTTGAAGTTGGCTCTGGCCGCGTATTGAGCGGCTTGGCGCGACGCATTGACCGTGAGATGGACGGGCAGCCGGTTGGCAGCCTGGAAGAAATTGCCGCTTTTGCGAAAGCGGTTGCAGCCTGAGCATGAAACAGCCGCCCGGTCGCGCTTTCCCGCACCGGGCGGTTTCTTTGTGCTTGGGGATCTGGCGTTGGGAGGCGCCAGATTGGGATAAAAAATAAAAACGGTAAAGAGCAGTCCATGTTTGATTTAACCGATAAGTGTGCCCTGGTTACAGGCGCGTCCGGGGGGATTGGGTCGTCTATCGCCAAGGCTCTGGCCGCCTTGGGAGCGAAAGTTGCGCTGACCGGAACCCGCCGAGAAGCCCTGGACGCCGTCGCGGCGGACATCGAAGCGGCCTATCCGGGCCGCGCCGTGGTGATTCCGGCGAATCTATCCGATGCCGCCGCAATCGACCGTCTGGCGACCGAGACAGAAGCCGCCCTGGGGCGCATCGACATCCTGGTCAACAATGCGGGTCTGACCCGTGACGGTCTGGCCATGCGGATGAAAGACGACGATTGGCAAACCGTCATCGATGTCAACCTGACCGCCGCATTTCGCCTGACCCGTGCGGTCATGCGTGGCATGATGAAACGCCGTTCTGGCCGTATCATTGGTATTTCATCGGTGGTCGGCGTCATGGGCAATCCTGGGCAAGCCAATTACGCGGCGTCGAAGGCCGGACTGATCGGCATGACCAAGGCACTGGCTCACGAACTCGCATCACGCGGAGTCACGGTGAATTGTGTAGCACCGGGCATGATCGAAACCGCGATGACCGATGTTTTGACCGAAGACCAGCGCCAACGCATGTTCTCTACGATTCCGGCGGGCCGATTCGGCTCGCCTGGGGACGTCGCCGCAGCGGTGGCGTTCCTGGCGGCGGACGAGGCCGCCTACGTCACCGGCCAAACCATTCATGTGAATGGCGGCATGGCGATGATCTGAACCCATCCGGGCAGCCAAAGACCGGGAACTCCCGATCTCTGGTTTTCCCCCGGAAAGTATGGTAGTGAACGGGCCTCTTGGGCGTACGGAGTTGCGGCGAGAGAAAGCCGGAAGACGTCGCGGAAAAGGGTTTGGCCGGGAAACCGGCCCCGTTTAAGTCATAAACCGAAGCAATGAACGAAAGACCGAGGACAAGCCAATGAGTGATGTCGCCGAACGCGTGAAGAAAATCGTCGTCGAACACCTGGGTGTTGAAGAAGACAAGGTGACCGAGAATGCCAGCTTCATCGACGACCTGGGCGCAGACAGCCTGGATACCGTCGAATTGGTGATGGCATTCGAAGAAGAGTTCGGTATCGAAATCCCGGACGACGCCGCCGAGAAGATTCTCACGGTCAATGACGCGATTTCCTTCATCTCCAAAGCCGAGGGCTGATTTTTCAGCCATCAGGCGACCATCCCGGTTTGAAACCGGGGTGGTCGCAATGGATCTGTCCCTGGCGCGCGCCCCTATGACCGCGCCATGCCGTGGGACCGTGTCCGTTTCTTGGTGAGCGGACATGATCTTCCCTACAATGACAACGGGTGGACAAAAATGAGGCGAGTAGTCATCACCGGCCTGGGCATGCTGACGCCATTAGGGCGTGGCGTGAAACTGAACTGGGATCGTCTGATTAAGGGCGATAACGGGTTTTGCCATATCGACCGTTTCGAGGCCAACGACTTGGCCGCGCAGGTTGCCGCGATGATCCCGATGGGATCTGGTGAAGGCGAATTTGACCCCGACACCGTGGCTCCGGCCAAAGATCGCCGCCGCATGGATAATTTCATTGTCTATGGGCTGGCCGCCGCTGAAGAAGCGGTTACGGATTCGGGGTGGATGCCCGAGGACGAAGACAACCGTTCTCGCACCGGCGTCATGATCGGTTCCGGGATTGGTGGCTTAAGCGCCATTGCCGAATGTTCCACGGTCTTGGAAAAATCCGGGGCGCGTCGGGTCTCGCCGTTTTTCATCCCATCAAGCCTGATTAACTTGGCTTCTGGCCATGTTTCGATCAAATACGGATTCACTGGCCCGAATCACTCCGCCGTCACAGCATGCGCCACCGGCGCACACGCAATTGGTGATGCCGCGCGTCTGATCATGTTCGGCGATGCCGATGTCATGGTTGCAGGTGGGGCCGAAGCCGCTGTTTGCCGCTTGGGGATTGCCGGATTTGCCGCATCTAAAGCCCTGTCTACAGGGTACAACGACCGACCATCTGAAGCCTCGCGTCCTTGGGACAAAGGGCGCGATGGCTTTGTGATGGGCGAAGGCGCCGGCGTTGTGGTGTTGGAAGAATACGAACACGCCAAAGCACGCGGCGCAAAAATCTACGCCGAAGTCAAAGGCTATGGACTGTCCGGTGACGCCTATCATATCACGGCACCGCATCCCGAAGGCCGAGGCGCGAAGCTCGCCATGAAAATGGCGTTGAAAAACGCCGGAATGAACCCGGATGCCGTAGACTACATCAACGCGCACGGAACCTCGACGCCATTAGGCGACGAAATCGAATGCGCGGCGGTGAAGACGGTATACGGCGATCACGCCTACTCACTCTCAATGTCGTCCACCAAGTCGGCGGTCGGACATCTTTTGGGCGCGGCGGGTGCGATCGAGGCGATTTATTCCATCCTCGCCCTGCGCGATCAGGTGGTGCCGCCGACCCTGAACCTGCACGACCCCTCGGAAGGCTGCGACATCGATCTGGTGCCGCTGGTGGCAAAGGAACGCAAGGTTGACGTGGTGCAATCCAACTCCTTCGGATTCGGCGGGACCAATGCCTCGCTGATTCTGTCCCGAGTCTGAGGTTCGCAGGATGCTGTTGCGCCGCCTCGGTGTCATGGCCGTCGCCCTTTTGGCGTTGGCCATGGTCGCCGGGATAGCCGCTTATATCAAGGGCCGGGAAGCGTTTTTCGCCCCCGGCCCTTCGACTGTCTCTCGGACTGTGGTGATCCCCAAAGGTGCGGGAGTGGAACGAATCGCCCACCTCCTCGCGGACGCAGAGGTGATTGCTGATGCGCGGTTGTTTCGTATCGGAGTCCGCTTGACCGGGCAACAAACTGCCTTGCGAGCGGGGGAATATGCCTTCCCGGCCCAAGCTTCAGCACAAAATGTCTTGGATGTTTTGGTCTCTGGAGCGGTGGTGCAACATCGCCTAACCATCCCCGAGGGCTGGACGGTCAAGCAAGCCTTGGAAGCCCTGGCCACAGCGCCGGGACTGACCGGAGATGTCCCGGTGGGGTTGCCGGAAGGCCGCCTGTTGCCGGAAACCCATGCCTACACCTTGGGAGAAACGCGGGCCGGAGTGGCTGCGCGGATGCGTGCCGCGATGGATCATGCCCTCGCCGAGGCCTGGAACAGTCGGATTGCGGGATTGCCTCTAAAAACCCCACAAGAGGCCCTGATCCTGGCCTCCATTGTCGAACGCGAAACCGGTGTCGCCAGTGAACGCCCCCATGTCGCGGCAGTGTTCATCAACCGCT
>JAFGWD010000094.1 GCA_016937315.1 Rhodospirillaceae bacterium | reverse complement strand
TGCAGGTTTTGGTGTTGCCAGAGGACCATGTAGCCGTCCGCACGCGCACGCTTGACTTCAAGCTCACACATCCGTCCACGGGCACCGGAGATGTAGGTGATGATTACTTTGACCGGAAGATATTTCGATAAGTGATAGGAGAAAACGCGTGCCGAAACGTCACTGCCCCCGCCTGGCTTGAAGGGAACCACGATCTGGATGGGCTTTGTTGGAAAATCGGCGGCCTGTGCGCTGCCAGCGGCAAGACCAACAGCCATCATGGTGCCAAGGACGATACATGCCTTTCTTGGATTCATTATGAGCCTCCCGTTCTGGCAGCCCGTTCGATGTGAAGCCGCCGTTTCAAAACATTCTTATTTTGAAAGAAGCGTACGGCAGAGGTGTGATCTATTCAATAAAAAAGTATGTAGGATTTATCCTACTTCGTGTAGTCAATTGACTACACGAAGTATTGTTTATTAATAGATGTTATATTATTTTGATGTTCACGAGCGCCCGCACGCTTTTTTTGATTTTTATTGAAAGTTTGCGGCCAAAAAAACATGGTCCTATTGTATGTGTTGCATGTAGGTGATTTATAGAGCGTTGTGTATGAATGGCCTGCGCTCAATTGCCCTTGGCGTTTGGGCAGCGCGGGGTCGCCTATTCGGGAAGAATCCCATTTTTATAGGCGTAGCGCACCAACTCGGCATTGTTCGCGAGGCCGAGTTTGCTGAGACCACGGGCGCGGTAGGTGGCGACAGTCTTTGGACTGAGCCCAAGTTGGGTGCCGATTGTGGTTATGCGCTCTCCCTTAGCAAGGAGTCGTAGGACGGTGGTTTCGCGTTCGGAAAGTCCTGGGGTTCCGGAGGCGGTGTTGCGGTCTTCATCAAGTCCAGTCAGAAACTGGCCGATCAGTTGTTCGCTTAGAAAGGTCTTACCGTCGAGTACCATCTCAATGGCGTGGTGCAGCTCTTCGGGGACAGATCCTTTGGTGACGTAAGCGTTGGCTCCTGCTTGAAACGCACGAACCGCGTATTCTGCAGCGTCATACATGCTTAGGATGAGAATCGGCAGCTTGCATGAAAGCTCGCGCATTTTTCGAATCGTCTCGAATCCGCTTTCATCCGGCAGGTGCAGATCCAGGATTGTCAGGTCGTATTTTTCCGGGTTTTCCGAAAGCAGGTGCAAGGCGCCTCGGGACGTTTCTGCCTCGTCAAACGTAGGAGGATCGGCCCTGGCTGAAAGAATATCGATTACACCTTTGCGGACCACAGCGTGGTCATCGACCAGTAAAATTTTCATATCATAGTCTTTGCATCTGCAACGGGCAGGCGGACGCTGACCGTTGTGCCTTGATTGGATCGGCCTGAAACGTTCAGGCGGCCCTGAAAGGCTCGGATTCGTTCGCGCATTCCCATAATACCAAGAGAATTCCGGGACCGTTTGGATCGGCAGTCAATGCCGATCCCATCGTCGATGATTTCCAATTCGAAGATTCCGTTGGTGGCGGAGATGCGAATGGTGACGTGGGTTGCCGCAGCATGGCGGATGATATTGGTCAGCGATTCCTGATAAACGCGGAATAGTGCCGTGGCGCGATCCTTGTCCAACGGAATGTCGGAGACTCCGTTCCCCTTTTCGAAGCGATAGTCCAGCCCTGCCGCGCCCAAAAACTTCCGGGCGTGCCACTGCATCGCGGAGACCAGCCCCAACTCGTCGAGTTGAGGGGGGCGCAATTCTTGGGAAATCCGTTGGACCGAGCCAATGGTGCGTTCGGTCAGCTCACGCATGTCGCGGATGCGTTCAGAGGGAGTTGTTTCCGAGGGGCTCAGCCCCTGCCCGAGAATGGACAGTCCGATGTTAAGTGCCGTTAGGTTTTGTCCAAGTTCGTCATGTATTTCCAGAGCGATCCGAGACCGTTCTTTTTCCAGGATGTTCTGGCCATGTGCGGCGAGGTCGCGGAAGGCTTCGCGGGACTTCTCCAAGGCTTGGTTGGCCTGTTTTTCCGACGTGATGTCGCCCCCCACGACTTGGTATTCCACCACCATTTCATCGGGTCCGAAGATCGCCCGTCCCGTCCACTTGATCCAGCGCAGAGAGCCATCGGCGGAACGGACCCGTTCCTCGCCATGAAACAGAGGGGCCTCGGCGGAACGGCTGGAAATCATCGGGAGCAGTTGTCGGAAACGAGCGGCCGGAATGAACTGGGTGAGGTTCTGTTCTAGGACTCTTTCCCGAGAGCTTCTGAGGAAGGCGCAGAGCGCACTGTTTGCGTAGGTGATTTTGAACATCTTATCGAAGCGAAGCAAAAACTCCGTCTGGTCTTCAACAATTGCGCGATATCTCAGTTGGCTTGCTTTCAGCGCATGGAAAGCTTGCCGCTTTTGCAGGATGTTGCTTAACAAAATCAGCACAAGCGTGACGAGTCCTGCGAAGGCTGACGTGATCCCCCAAATGTAGTAGCGATACTGCCAGTAAAAACTTTCCGGCTGGTTGATTACAATACTGCCCTTTGGAAGCGCGGACATCGGGATGCCGAAGTGTTGCAGTTGGACAAAGTCGAACATGGGGAGGTTTCGGCTCTTGCTTTCGGCCGGATCGGCTTCCGCAGGCAAGCTGTTCAGGATGCGGAGGGTTCGGCGTGCGGCCTCTTCGCCTTGGCGGCGCCCACTCGCAACGAATCCTCCGACGACGCCCAGTCCGACGTAGTAGTCCCACAGAGAATAAACGGGAAAGTCACCGTTGTGGCTGAGGAGTTTGACGGTTTCGAGTGGTGAGAAAACCCGTCCATGGCGATCCCGGCGAAACGCAACGTCGAGGATGATGGTGTTTTTGGGAAGCTGCGCCAGTTCGGCTTCAAGCCCTTCGGCGGAGTATCCAACGAATCCGTCGAAGCGCACACGGTCCTCGAAATCGGGAAAGATTCTCCAAAAACTTTCAAAATCATACCATGCTGCCGATGAGAGGTCGCTGACTCCAACAATGCGTTTTGTTTTGGGGTGGAGGCTTAAGGCGAGCTCAATCGTTCGCCGCATATCCACATCTTCAGTTATGCCGACGATCTCTGCGCCATCCTTGATCTTCAGCTTTCGGGAGGCATTGATGGCGCAAAAGATGATCGGCACGTCGTGGAACAGGCGGTTCCTGCGAGCCACGAGAAAATTCAGGGCCTCATCATCGACGGCAATGATGGCGTTTGGAGGGGTTGAGAGGTACTTCGAGCGATAGAGCGGTTCTAAAAAAGGAAAGACGTCTCGTGGGTCATTGCGCATGGAATCCATGTATTCAACATGAATCTCCACGTCAGGCTGGGCGTGTCCGATGGTGTTTTGGATCTCCTTGATGATCGAATCCGTCCAGGGATTGCCTTGGTGATAGGAGGCGAGGACGAGGACGCGTGGTGCTGACGCTACGCCGGTGTGTGCCGTTGTTGCGGTGGCCGGTGCTATGGAGCCCATCAGAACGAAGGCATATCCCAAAATAGCCCATTTTCGGAAAAGCGCTATTGCACGGTGGCGGGTGCGCAGAGCCGCCGTGTTCGTGGGTCGGGTTGTGTCCGTGACCAACTCATCCATACGCGTGCCAATGTGTCCCGTGCAGAAAATGTCGGGTAATTCTGTCCCACTGCGGAAGGAATGACCAGTGTGGTCTTGTTGGGTCCTTTCGATTGCTGGAATGTTGGCGAATTCCGATATCAGTGCATCCAAGGGGGGGTGTTTGATAGTGGTCGTCAGTTAAGCCAGTTGATTGGTCGTCCGAGCACGCATTTTGAGGTGTGGTTGAAAGCAGCCATGCAGTAATTGTTTCTCTATATCTCATTGGCCCCGTCTCTCTGGTGTGGCATATGACTTGGAGTGCTGTGCTTTACCTGTGTGATGTGTTGAACTTTGTCGCCTGTGTGCCCATGTACATAGACCGGCCCTTGGTCGGCCCGGTTTTTTATCTTCTGACTTTTGC
>JAFGWD010000093.1 GCA_016937315.1 Rhodospirillaceae bacterium | reverse complement strand
GCCCGATGCGCCTGATGCGCCTGATGCCGCAACGCCGCCGCAACCGGATGCCACCAAGGATGGGGCGTCGCCTCCCTCTCTGGAAAATCCGCTGACGATTCCGCCAGAAGCTGCGAAGTCCGGTGACGCCTCATTCTTGGATGGCAAGTGGACATCGAAAAGCGGTTTGATGGATTCGCGAACGGGTTTGCCCGCCGTCGTTGAATATGATTTCAAAGGGGGGCAGGGGACCGCGACGATCCGCCGTAGTGATGGTACGGTTTGTGTCGGCAAAAGTCGTGCAACCGTGCAAAACGGCAAGGTGGTGATTTCTGGCGTTGAGGACCCGCGTTGTGGCGATGGGTCCAGTTATGCGCGGGCACAGGTCGAATGCGTGCAGGGTCCGGATGGCAAGGCGGTGTGTAGTGGAAAGTCGGCGAAGGGGTCGGCGTATTCGGTGGACATGAGCCGATAGTCTGGAGAACCATGATTTCCGTCGTCTGCGTGGTGCGGTGGCGGTGGGGTTGACGGGGCAAGATAACGATGCTGGCGAAAATGATCCGGTTCGAAGAGGAAGCAACGCTGATCATGCGTTCAGGCGTCCAATTTATGGATTTCGGCCTGACCCTCGATCCTCGCCGGGAGGAACCTGGCCAATTTGCACGCCGTGCCGATGGTTCGGCGGGGTTGATTCGTTTGGAATATGATGTGGAGGGGGATCGCTACCTCCACCCCAATACGCATGCGGTGACACGGGCGGTGGACGACCTGGAGACACCTCTCGCCGAGAGCCTGGACGTTTTTGCCGATGTTTGGTTGCCGGTTCCCTTTTTGCGGCGACATGCCAATGCGTTTGTGCAAGGGCCACGCAATTGGGCGCGGGTGCGGATTGTGCCGTTAGCGGCGAGTGAGGATACGGAAAACGATGACAGCCACCGGGTGGTTCTGGCTTTTGATACGGCGGTTGTCGAAACCGAAGTCATGGGAGCTGCCTACCTTGCCCCTAGCAAGGCCGACGTTGATGGGGGCGCAAAGTTCGCGCTGTCGTGGATTGGCGAGGATATGGGCTGGTTCTTGGATCAGCCATGGATCGAAGGTTGGTTAAAGGACGTCTTTACCGATGCCTTGGTACGGGGTAAGACGCCCCCCGAGGATATTGCCGAAGCGATTGCTCAGAAACGGCATTTTGCCCATTACCTGAACCTGTTGTGGGTGTTGGGGGCAAAGGTCAACCCGCCACGCATTAAGATCCTGTCCAACAGCCCAGATGACGTGCACAAACCGATCCAGGTGGATTTGGTTCTGGATGTGGGCAATTCGCGGACCTGCGGTATTCTGATTGAAGACCATCCACAGGAAGGCAATGGCCTCAGTACCCGATATGAATTGGAACTCCGCGATTTGGGGCGTCCCCACCGGGTTTATGCTGAACCCTTTGAAAGTCGCGTCGAATTTGCCGAAGCCGCGTTTGGCAAGGTGGACTATTCGTGCTTAAGCGGGCGCAACGATGCCTTTTTATGGCCGACCATTGCCCGTGTCGGAGCCGAAGCCACGCGCTTGGCGGCGCGGCGGCGTGGCACCGAGGGCGCAACCGGCCTGTCCAGCCCGAAACGCTATTTGTGGGATGAGAAACGTTTTGAACCGGGCTGGCGATTCAACGATTCCTTCAATAAGTCGGAGACCGAGCCGCTGGCTACCGCCGCGCCGTTTGGTGACTTGATTGACGAAACCGGCGAGGCTCTGTTCACCTTGCCACCGGAACGTCAGATCCAGGTCTTCATGCCGCATTATGCGCGAAGTTCGTTGATGACGTTCATGCTGTCCGAAATTTTGGTTCAGGCTTTGAACCAGATCAACAGCCCCAGCCAGCGTATGAAGCTGTCTCATGCCAATCTGCCGCGTCAGTTGCGCTCGGTGATTCTGACCGTTCCGCCCTCCATGCCATTGCCAGAGCGCCAGATTTTTGAAGAACGGATGCGCCAAGCCATTGGCTTGGTGTGGAAGGCGTTTGGGTGGCATCCGGTTGATTTGGATATTGAAAGTGACGATGACCGCAAGGCTGCGTGGCCACCGTTGCCCAGTTACCACGCAAAGTGGGACGAGGCAACCTGTGCCCAGGTGGTCTATTTGTTTTCTGAAACCGTCAATCATTTCGGAGGCCGGCCCGAAGAATTCTTCCGCGTTTTCCGGCGTCGTCGTGCCGAGGCTTCAGAGCGGAGTCTCCGGATCGCCTCCATCGACTTGGGCGGCGGAACCACGGATTTGGTGATTTGCGACTACACTTTGGACGAAGGGCGGGGTGGCAATGTTTCGATCCTGCCGGAACAGAAATTCCGCGATGGGTTCAAGGTCGCGGGCGATGACATTGTGCTTGATATCATCAGCAAGATGGTGGTGCCCAAACTCCACGAGGCTCTGCTTGCCCATGGGGTCAGCGATCCAGACCCGGTGCTTTCGACGTTGATTGGCTCCGAGCCCGGTATCGTTCAGGACATGGTGTTGCGTCAGCAATTGACCTTGCAGGTTTTGTATCCCCTGGGTCTGGCCTTGCTGAAGGCTTATGAAGGCTACAGCCCGCTGTCCGTTTCGGACACCGTGGTGATGACCATAGGCGAGGCGCTGGCGGATCGGGATGCCCCGTCGACGGAGGTTTTGGACTATTTTGCGTCCGGTGTGCGTCGCGTCATGGGTGGTGGTGCGGTGCAGGACTTCGATCTGTTGCAGGTCCGGCTGCCCTTTGACATGGCCTTTATGCATGGTTTGTTTCTCAACGATAAAATGGATATCGGCAAACCCATCCGGTCCTTGTGCGAAATCGTCTATCTCTATGATTGCGATGTGTTGTTGTTGTCGGGACGTCCATCGTGCTTGCCGGGCGTGCAGGCGCTGTTTCGCGGCTTGTTGGCTCTCCCGCCGGATCGGGTGGTGCCGTTGCACAATTATCGCACTGGGAACTGGTATCCGTTCCATCGTGGTGGACGCATCGGTGACCCGAAAACAACGGCGGCGGTGGGGGCGACCTTGTGTGTTCTTGGGCAGGGCCGTATTCCCAATTTCTTTTTTCGAGCCAATGTCTTTCGCAGTTATTCGACGGTTCGCTACATTGGTTTGATGGACCAAAACCTGACCATCAAGGCTGACGATGTCTATTACCACGATGTCGATCTCGATAAGCCGGGGTACACCTTCCCCGAGGATGTGTCCTTCGAAGTGCGGGGGCGGATGGTTTTGGGGTTCCGGCAGTTGGCCGCTGAACGTTGGAGCGGCAGTCCGCTCTACATGATCGAATTTGCCAGCGGTGAGAACAACAGTGCGCGTAAGGCTCTTTACGGAGAAAACGGTAAATCGGCGGTTTTGTCCGTTAAACTGGGGCACAAACGGCGCGGTAAAGTTGATCGTCCGGTGCTGACTGAGGTTTCGGTAGCCGATGGGTCGGCGATGGTCAATGCCAAAGCCTTGACCATCGGGCTTTATACCCTGTCCACGCGGGGCACGGGGGAAAGCAGTTACTGGTTGGATACCGGCAGCATTATTCGCTGAAATAGGAGGACGGAAGTCGTGACCTCTACGCCAGAAAATCTTGTTGCCCGGTGTGCGGCTGTGGTCGCAGGTGCGGCGGATGCTGTGGATTGGATCACCGATGTGCGCGGTGACAGCGTCAGCTTGGAAAGTAGCGCCAATGAACTGATCGAGTATCTGCGCCGGTGTCGCAATAGTGCTCGCCGTTTGGGTGCGGCGGCGGCACGGCCTATGGCTGTGGGTTTCTTTGGGTTGTCGCAAGCAGGGAAGTCGTATCTGATTTCGGCTTTGGCGCGTGGGGGCGACGGCAGTGTCGAAACCGTGATGGATGGTCATCGCCTGAACTTCATCAGTCACATCAATCCCCCTGGCAGTGGCAAGGAAGCGACGGGGATTGTCACCCGTTTCACGCGCCAGGTCAGTGCAGGCCCAGACGGTTTTCCCGTTGTCCTGGCTCTGCTGACGGAAGCCGATTTATTGAAAATCATCGGCAATTCGTTCTTTTTGGATTTTGATCCGCAAAAGGTTGAGCTCTGCGCCGGAGCGGAGGTGATCCGCGACCATTTGTCCCGCCTCAAAAAGCGCGTGCAACCACAGGAAACTGGCGGCATGACCGCTGATGATGTGGTTGATGTTATGGACTATTTCGTGAAGCGGTTTCCCAACTCCATGGGCGTGTACCTAGCCGACTTTTGGCCGACGGCAATCTGTATCGCGCCGCGTTTGCAAGCTGAGGATCGGGCCGATTTGTTTTCCCTGCTATGGGGCGGCATTGAGGAGTTGACCGCAGCGTATCTGCGATTGCGGCAGGGGCTGGCGCGTTTGGGACATGCTCCGGTCGTGTTTGCTGAGTTGTCAGCTTTGGTGTGTCCCGATGGGGCAGGAGGTTTCATCCAGGGCGACAGCATCATGAACGTCGATATGCTGGCGCGTTTGGGGCGTGACGACGATGACTTGGTCAATGTGGTGCCGCAAGTGGGTGGGGACTGTTTGTCCTCGGTCGGTATACCGCGTTCACTTCTTGCTGCGTTGTCGCGGGAAATGGCTTTTGCCTTGGCCGAACCGCCTGAAGCCAGCCTTTTGGAACAGGTTGATTTGCTTGACTTTCCAGGCTATCGCGGCCGTTTGAAGGTTGCCAACCTCAAGGAGGTGGCGGAGAAACTGGAAAGTCGAGATCCGGTTGGCGAATTGATCTTGCGCGGCAAGGTCGCCTATTTGTTCGAACGCTATACCGACGACCAGGAAATGAATGTCCTGGTGATGTGTACGCCGTGTCACAAGCAATCTGATGTCAATGATCTGGGCGGGGCTTTGACGGAGTGGATTTCCTCGACCCAGGGGGAGACGCCGGAGGAACGGTTACGTCGCAAACCCGGCTTGGTGTGGGCGCTGACCATGTTCGACATGCGGTTGACGCCGCGCCCGGATGAAACCGAGGATTTGATCCGTTCCGGTTGGGCCGGGATGATGCGGCTTGCTTTGTTGGAAAAATTCGAACAATTCGATTGGGTGAATGCCTGGACGCCAGGGCAACCGTTTACCAACCTGTTCTTGGTGCGTAAACCGGGGATGGCGGCTGGGGTTATTCGCAACGAGGGTCGCCGCGAAGTGGCTGTGGAATCCGATCAGCAATCGCGGCTGGATATGTTGCGGAAAACCTTTGTTGCGGATGCCACAGTGTGTCGCCATTTCGGTGATGCGGCGGCGGCGTGGGATGCGATGATGGCCTTGGACGACGGCGGCATGGGGGCGTTGCTGGCGTATTTGGAACACGTCGCGCGGCGTGAGGTCAAGTTGGAGAGAATAGCCGAACAAGTGGACAAAATTGTTCGTGAGGTGACTGAGGTTCGGCTGGGGGAATACTATCGGTCCAATGGGGCCGATGAGGTGGCGCGTAAGACGCTTTTGGCTGAAAAAGTCGTGCAGACAGTGCGGAAGCGGGCATCGTCTTTGGGGGAATTGTTGGCCTTGATGCAGCCGAAGTCCGAGTACGTGCGGGCGTTGTACTTACGCAGTGAGTCTGAAAACGAGGATAAAGCGGCAGCCGAAACCCCGGTCAGTAGTGGGTTTATCAGTCTTGACTTGGATCTTCCGGCAAAAGAGGCCGAGCCTTCACAAGCTGGTGGGGTGCAGTTGTTTATCCAGGCGCTGATCTCAGGTTGGAAAAAGCAGTTGCGTGGGTTGCCGAGCAATCAGGATGTTCATCGCTTTTTGGGGATGTCGTCCGATGTTTTGCAGATTGTCGTTGATGAGGTCATTGCGGGGGCTTCCCGCGCCAAGATCGAGAAGACGTTGTCCGATATCTTGCGTGATGCTGAAGACCGGGCGGGGACCACCCGGACGCAACTGGTCGACCAACAGGTCTTGGTGGCGCGGGGGGTGATTGCGGAATATGTCGATACCCTGGGCTATCTTGGCCTGCCGGAGCACAAAATTCCGAAGTCCAGTGTTTATGACCATCGCCGGGTGTTTCAGGCCCCACCGTTTTTTGATGGTCTGCCGCAAATTTCCGACCGCCCCCTGAATTATCCCGCCATACGTATTTTGGATTGGTTGGACGCCTTCACGGCCACCACCATTGACAATGCAGGGCATGACGAGGGGCGCGAAATCACGCCGGAACAGAATGTACGCTTGGGGGCGATCTTGCAACGGATTGCGGGCGCGGATGAACAAAAGGTGCAGTGACGATGGCGATACGTTTGGAATTGACCGCTGATGCGGTGCGTGGCCCGGGTTACGGTCATTTGCGTATCCATGGATTGCCGCCGGTGGATCAACCCGTGCGGTTGTGGGTGCAACGCAACCAAGGGACCGAGCCGTTTTTAGGGCGAGGGGTGCAGTGGGTGACGCAATCTGTCTTGCACGAATTGCCGCCGCCTGTGGCCGACGGAGACCTTCAGACGCTGTCCTTGGGGCCGGAATTGGTCAATCCGATTGCGTTGTTGCCCCCCAACTGCATGGTGATGATTGGCGTTGAGGCGAATGGCATCAAGGACCAGGGGCGGGTGGTGATCCGCCAGCTTTTGCCGTCGGCGGCGGCGGGAGAAGGTGCCGACAACCAGACCCAAGTGGTGCGGCATACCATGCCGGATGAGCCCGTTGTCCCTGAACCCATGCTGGAGCCGGAACCGACCTTAACCATTGAACCGGAGGACGTGCCGTTGGTGGCTGACCCGGTGGTGTTGGTGGATCCACCAAAGAACAAGCTGTCTCCAGCGGTTTTGGGGATGGTCGCAGGGCTGGTGCTTTTGGCTGGAACGGCGGGACTGTATTTTGCCGGACTTCTGCCGTTTGCGACGTCTCAGACCACAGATGCGGTGCGGGATGTTGCGGCCGTTAAGGCCGAGGTGGTGAAGCCAGAAGCCGACGGCGTGATCGACAGCCGCGAGGCGTTGGGCCGCTACTTGGCCGGAAATCCATCCGCGTCTGCTGCGACAGCCAAGGCGGATGAGTTGGCCGCGCAGAAGAAACTGGATTTTGCGATGCTGATTTATCAGTACGCATCGCGGTTGGGCAGCGTCGAAGCGGCACTGGCGTTGGGGCATGTGTATGATCCAGACACGTGGTCGAAAGAGACCAGTCCAATGGAAAGGCCCGATGCAGAAACCGCCGCCTATTGGTATGAACCGGCGGCGCGGGCGGGCAATGTCGAGGCGCAACGCCGCTTAGGTAAGATTCTTCTGGCCCTGCCTCAGGGCGGGATACAGAAGGACAAAGGTAAGGATTGGCTTGGCAAGGCGGCGGCGGCGGGCGATGCCGAAGCTAAGGCTTTGTTGGACGCCGTGAAGTAAAGGATTGGGCACGATGCGGCGCAGCTGGGCGGTCTTGGTTTTGGTGGTTGGCTTTTGTCTGGTCGGTGGGCTGGCGGAGGCAGGGTCTGCCGTCGCCGCTGATCGTGCGCCGTTGCTGATGGAAGGCAAAAAGACTCTCTATCAACGGGTGTTGGCGCGTCCCGGTGCGGTTCTGAAACGCGAACCCGGCGGTGGGCCAGGAGCGCGGCAACCGGCCTTGACGCGGTTTTACGTCTATGACCGCAAGGTCCTGAACGGTGCGGAATGGTTGGACGTCGGCCTAACCGCTAAGGGCAAGTCCGATGGGTGGTTGGCGGCGGATTATACGCTGCCGTGGAAGCAGCAGTTGGCGCTGTCCTTCACCAATCCGGCGGGCCGTGATCGTGCGTTGCTGTTCCGGTCCCGCGAGGATTTGGTCTCCCTTCTGGATGCCGAGGCCCCCGGTAAGGCCGAGGCCCCTTTGCGGAAGGTGGTGGAAGCGGGGAAGCCGGACCCGAAAGTGATTTCCATCGAACCTGCGACCTATGTCGACATCACCAAACAGTTCTATTTGTTGCCGATCTTACAGGCAGAAGAAACCTTCACCGGAAACGGTCACCGCGTGCGTGTGTTGGAGGTTGCTTCGGTCAGCAAACAAGACGCTGCTGCTCCGGTAAAAGAGGCCAAGGCTCCGGACAATGGGGCTGGTCAATTGCGTAATTTCAGCGCGGCGGTGGTGTTCGTTATCGATTCGACGAAGTCGATGGGACCGTACATTGACCGCACCCGTGCGGCGGTGCGGCGGATTTATGATCGTGTGGAAAAGGCCGGATTGCAGGACCGTGTGAAGTTTGGGTTGGTGGCGTTTCGTTCCAACATCGATGCCGCGCCGCAGTTGGAGTATGTTTCGCGCCTTTATGCCGATCCCGAAGCCGTGAAAGACGGCAAAGACTTCATGGCTAAGGTGGCCGCTTTGCAGGCGGCAAAGGTGTCCACCCCACGGTTTTCCGAAGATGCCTTCGCCGGGGTGATGTCGGCCGTGACAGGCGTCAACTGGAATGCCTTTGGCGGACGTTATGTGGTGTTGATCTCCGATGCTGGAGCCTTAAAAGGCGGTGATCCCCTGTCGCAGACCAAGTTGGATGCGGAACAAGTCCGTTTGGAGGCCTTGCATCGTGGCATTGCGGTTTATGCCCTGCATCTGAAAACCCCCGAAGGCACCGCCAATCATGCTGACGCTGAGGCCCAGTATAAGACCCTAAGCACGCACCCCTTGGTGCCGCGTCCGCTGTATTATGGCGTTCCGGTGGGGTCGGTGGATGCCTTTGGGGGCATTGTCGATTCCTTAAGTGACGCCATCGTCGCCCAAGTCAATGCGGCTTATCGTGGCGAGGCAACGCCGGGTTCGGCGCGCACCTCTGACCCGGCCTACCTGAAAGGCGGGGAAGCTGCGGAGGAACGGGTGCGCTTGGATACCGCGATGCTGGGCCATGCCATGCAGTTGGCCTATCTGGGCCGGGTCGAAGGGACGCAAGCACCGCCGTTGTTTCATGCCTGGATTGCGGATCGTGATTTGGTCCAGCCTGCGGTGCCCACCACCGAAGTGCGGGTGC
>JAFGWD010000092.1 GCA_016937315.1 Rhodospirillaceae bacterium | reverse complement strand
GCTTCGTCATCGGTTTCGGCCATCGCATGCCGCCAGCGTTGCGGGGTTTCCGGGTATGCGTTGGGTGTGCCCCATCCTGGTAAGTCGTGGGCGATTAAGAGGACGGCTGTGGCGGTGCCGGTTGTGTCACGAACCGGGGTATAGCTGCCAAGCAGGATGCGCCCACCTTCAGGAGAGGGTATGTGATGAATGGCGCGGATGGGGCGGTTGTTATGCAGGGCACGTAAGGTGGGGCTATCGTAGACATCGGCCAGCGGGCCTAAATGGTCGCGTAAGGTTTGCCCGGCCCTGATCGGGGCAACCAAGAGAAACGTTGGGTTGACGTAGGCCAGGGACAGATCTGGGTAAAAAACCGCGACGGCGTCCTCAGATGCGTCGAACAGATACGCATAGTCTTTTATAGTAGAGGGCGCGGGAAACGCGGCCAAAGGTTTGGTCATGGGTTGGTCATCCATTGCCTTCTGCACAGTGGAATCACCAAGCTACATGCTGATGTATGGCGTGAAGGACGGATAAAACCTAATACGGAGCTACGGCGATGTCGAGCCCGTGTCGGTGGTGGTGGTACCTTTCTCTTCTGTATTGCTATGGCAGAATGCCAATGGCGATGTGTTGCGGGTCGGCTTTGGCAACTTTTTTCAACCCGGCGATTAAGGGGCTGAGATGGTCTTCGTCGCGTTGTTGGCTGTCGTTGCGAATGCGTATGACCGCCGCACTGACGGTAAGCATGGGGAAGGCACGTTCGGTGCCATAGCGATCACAGACGGTGATGAAGCCTCTTTTTCGTGCGGCATCGTCGTAATAGGCCGCAACTTCGTGACGAAAGGCTTCAATGGCGCGGGCGACATCGGCTTGCATGGAGGCAAAGTCGGCGACGGACTTACGGCCAGAAACGAAATCGTCTCCGCCAATGTGGGCAATGAAGTCTCCGGTCTTATCAAAAAGGTTCCGAAGTACATTGGCGAAGGCCTGAATGGCGCGATCACCTTGCCGGAATCCGTAGTGATCGTTGAAGGGTTTGAAGTTATCGAAGTCATAGTAAACCATGACGTGTTCGGCAGAGGCATCGCTCAAGCATTCGGACAGGTATTCGTGGATGACGGTGTTGCCGGGTAAGCGGCTCAAAGGGTTTTGGTCACGTGCGATGGTCAGGTTTTTATCGTTAATCACCCGCAATAGTGCATTGGCGCTCAAAAAACCGGCGTATTTCGCATTCCCATCGACGATGATCAAGCCTTCGGCGTCGCTGGATCCAGAAAAGATTTCCAGGATGCGTTCAGCGGGCAGGTTGAGGGCGGCGACCGGGCAGGGTGTGATGAAGTGGTCCAAGGAGCGCCCATAAGCGCGATTGGTCATCAAGTCACGGCCAAATTGCGAATACGTGTATTCTTTTAAGTCTCCTTCGCGGATGATGCCGCGTGGTTCGTTGCTGTTATCGACGACAGGAAAAAACGTCCGGTTTTTTTCGGCGCGAAAGCGCTCGAAAACTTCCAGCATGCGGGTGGTGATGCACAAGGGGTCAATCGGCTCCATGCGCTCCATGAGGATGCGTTCATCACTGCGGGTTTGGCGGCGGTCACGACGGCTGAGGGCGTGGATTTCGGGGTATTCGCGCAAAGCCTGACTGATGTCTTCCAAAGGGGGGCAGGCGATGAATCCTTGGACAAGGTCACACCCAACCTCCTTACAGACGAAATATTCGGCTTCGGTTTCCACACCTTCGGCCACCACCATGACACCGAGAAGGTGGGCAATGCTGACGATGTGGGAGAAAAAGGTCTTTTTGCGCGTATCTTCGGAAACCCCAGACAAAAGGGCGCGATCAATTTTTATGAAGTCCGGATTGGCACCATAGAGGGTTTGCAGACTACCCAGGCCAGCGCCAAAATCGTCAATGGCATAACGCAGGGTGGAGTGATGGATTTGGCGCTCGTCTTGGAAGTCGCGCAGAAACCCCTGGATTTGGGCGCGTTCTGAGACGTCCAGAATGACCGAGGATTCGTCCAATCCACAGTCCGCGATGACTTGCCGCGTGGCGGCGAGGCTTCCTTGATTTTGAGTATCGAAAACACGCGCATCGATATTCATGAAGAGCTTGCGGTCATGACAAAAGGGCCATTGTACGTAGGCCTGAATGGCTTTTTTCTTCAGAATAGATTCAACCGCGTCAAGAATGCCTTCCGCGTGGGCGGCATCAAGAAGTGCCGTGGCGCTTGCGAATCCGTGGGGTTCCATACCGCGCAACAGGGCTTCCATGCCATAGGCGTGACCGGAATGGATGTTGAGTACCGGCTGGAAGGCGTGACTGAGCGAGGCGAGGCAGTCTTGCCACGCGGAGGAGATGGGGGTGACCTCTGGAGTACGATCAACGACGTGGATCAACGGATCCGGTGCTGGATCCGGCTCGGCTTCTCTGGCAGAGAGTTCCTGGTCCTCGGCGAACGAACGGGACGTGCGCCTGCGACCAAACAGGCTCACCATGGCTTTCCCCCTTTATGAGCGAATCCGCATGCGGCGGGCACCGTTTGTGCGTATTGCAAGGGATTGATGCCGAATTTTATCGGGTCCGTCAATCGACCAGGGAGGGTGCAATAAAATATTCACGGCAATCAACATGTCGTGTCATGTATGTCGCAAAGATGTCGGAGGCGTCTTGTTTTTCCTCTTTTCCCAATACGGGTGTTTTTGTTCTTTGTCTAGACGGCGTCAGGGCATCTTCTTGGTTATTTTGTGGCTTCATTTTTGGTCGGGATGTGGTTTCGCTCAGGAGTCGGAAATACCTGCTGTTAAAGGGGACGCTTTTTCTTGATGAAGGTGGGCGCATGTGTCTAGAAGGTATGGCTTGGCCCGGAGGGTGGAGCAGGAAATACGGACGATGTGGAGACACCAGCAATGAGCTTGCCCCGTATAGTGAAGATCTCTGGTCCCGAGGATATGAAGGACATTTCCAATTATCATTTGGACAGCGCGGTGCGTCCGTTCATGTATGGAAAGATTCATCGTGTCACGGTGTCCGAGGCGCGGCTTGATTATGTCGGTTCGATCACCATTGACCCCTTGATGCTGAGAGCGGCGGGGATTCTGCCGATGACGCGGGTCGATGTGGTCAATATAGCCAATGGCAACCGGTTGCAGACATATGTTATCGAAGGCCGCGAAGGATCGGGCGATTGTTGCCTCAATGGTGCGGCGGCGCATTTGTTTGCACGGGGTGATCTGGCGATCATCATGGCGTACGAGGACGTTCCCGGCGAAGGCTTGCCGGGGCGGGAAAGCGTTGCGGTGATGGTGGATTCGCGGAATCAGGTGACGGAGATTTGGACCTATACCACGCCGCTGCCGGATGCGGTGGGTCAGTCCTGTCGTCATGGACAGGTCTATGGCGACGATGTTCAGACCGCGTAGTCGCCGGTCTGCTCGTCAGACGGTGCCTTCCGCTCCAGTGCGTTTGCAGGTCGAAACCGTTGGGG
>JAFGWD010000091.1 GCA_016937315.1 Rhodospirillaceae bacterium | reverse complement strand
AGGCAATCACACGGTCACCAGGCTGGATACCAAACTTCGCCGCTTGGCTCCGCAACCGCACCGTACTGACCATTACGTCGTCGCCCAAACGCGTCAAAGACAACCCCTCGGAGCGTAACCGTTGTGCCCCGTTCTCCCCTTCCCCAAGGCGCAGACGCACGGTCTTTTCAACAATGTCGCCAATTGAGGTTTGGGTTTCAAAACGAATAAAGACTGGGTCTCCAGGTTCTGTCGCATCCGCCTGGGTAAGGACCTCTGTCGCCGGAGCCAGGGTAAAGGGCGGCGCCACCATGTCCAGCCAGAATCCAGGCCTGAACAGCGTGAAACAAATCAAAAGCAGCAACACGGTTTCATAGAGCCGGTTACGAATAAGTAGCCATTGCTGAGATGCCGCAACAAAAGCCAACATCGCCGCAGCGGACCCAACCACCATCAAGACAAACGTCACGGGACCATCAATGTCGATCATCAACAAGCGATGGTTAAAGATGAAAATGAACGGCAACAAGGCGGTGCGGATTTCATAGCGGAACCCCTGCACACCGGTTTTCACCGGATCAGCCCCAGATATCGCCGCCGCCGCATAGGCCGACAACCCCACGGGTGGAGTCACATCTGCCATCAAGCCAAAATAGAACACAAACAGATGCACCGCGACCAACGGCACCGCCAAATCATTCTTAGCCGCCAGATCGACAATCACCGGGGCCATCAAGGTTGCCACCACCACGTAACTGGCAGTGGTCGGCATACCCATACCCAGGATAATGCAAATCACAGCGGTCAACAGCAGCATAATCAAGAGGTTGCCGCCAGAAACAATCTCCACGACTTCCGTCATCACCAAGCCGACACCGGTTAACAGCACAGTCCCAACAACAATACCAGCCGTCGCCGTCGCAATGCCAACCGTCGTCATGTTCCGCGCCGACGCCACCAAGCCATCCAGCAAATCACTCATTCCGCCCAAAAATTCCGAGCGGACTTGCGTCTTCTGCCCCCGGAACGCTGCGGTCATGGGGCGCTGCGTCACCGTCAACAGGATCAGGACCACGCTGCCCCAGAAAGCGGACAGATCGGGAGACAGCTCCTCCACCATCAGGCACCAGATCAGCACCACAACCGGCAGAATAAAGTGCAATCCGGTACGGACCGTTTCGCGGAAATCAGGAACTTCAACAAAGGCATGCGCCGGATCATCAATCGGCGAATCGGGGAATTTAGCGCGATACGAGATCAGCCAGACGTAAAGACCGACAACCGCAACGCCAACCATTGCCGTGGCATAACCACCAAACACCGTCTTGGTCCAACCGATGCCGTAATAGACCAAACCGGCAAGGATAATCGCGCCGCAAATCGTCATCAGACCGCGCACCAAGGAGCTCGCTAAAGTCCCGCGCCGCGTCACTGGCAACCCCTTCAAACCCATTTTCATCGCCTCGATATCGACGATGTAAAACAGTGAACCATAGGTCAGGAGCGCCGGAAAAAAGGCATGCTTGACCACATCGGCATAGGAGATACCGACATACTCCGCGATCAGAAAGGCCGCAGCCCCCATCACCGGCGGCATGATCTGTCCGTTGACTGAGGCCGCACACTCCACCGCCCCCGCCTTAACGGCGGGATAGCCAACCCGCTTCATCAACGGAATGGTAAAGGTTCCGGTGGTCACCACGTTGGCAATGGAAGAACCGGAGATCACCCCCGTCATCCCCGAAGCCGCAACCGCCGCCTTGGCGGGCCCGCCCCGAAATCCCCCCAGAAGAGAAAACGCCAAACGGATGAAATATCCGCCAGCGCCAGCTTTTTCCAACAACGACCCGAACAAGACGAACATAAAGACAACGTTGGTGGAAACCCCCAAGGCGACACCAAATACGCCTTCGGAGGTCAACCACATCTGCGAGGCGGCACGCGACAGCGACGCGCCCTTGTGCGCGATCAAGCCGGGCAGGTGCGGCCCCGCAAAAACATAGCCAAGCATAATCAAGGCAATCACCATGATTGCCGGGCCAACCGCGCGTCGCGCCATTTCGATCAGCACCAGAACACCGATCACACTGACCACAACATCGGTGGTGGTCGGCAAACCAGGGCGCAAAGACAAATCACGGTAAAAGACCACCAGATACAGTGTGCTGGCGGCTCCGGCAAAGCCCAAAATCCAGTCGAATACCGGCACACGATCACGCGGAGACCGCACAAAAGCGGGATAGCTGGTGGCGGCAAGGAACAGAGCAAAGGCTAAGTGAATGGATCGGGCAATACCGTCCGTAACGACCCCGAAATTCAACATAAACGGCAACGGTGAGGCATACCACAACTGGAACAACGCCCAAGATAAGGCGACCAACATCATCAGCCGCGCCGTTAACCCCGTCGGTTTGCGCCCGCCCATGTCGACGGCTGCAACAAGGTCCTGCAAAACCTCGGCATCGACTTCGGCGACAACCGGTTCCTTGGTGTTGATTGTGGTCATCTCTCTGTTTCCCCGTTTATTTATTTAGGTCCGTCTTCTCCCCCGAGAATCGGGCCTTTATAGCAGAAGGGAGCGCCATTGCGCCCCCTTCTTTGGCTGACTTAGAGCCAACCTTTTTCCTTGTAGTACTTGAGTGCGCCCGGATGCAGCGGTGCCGACAGACCAGCCTTCACCATGTCCTTCGGATCAAGGTGCGCGAACGCCGGATGCAACTTTTTGAAATCATCGAAGTTTTCGAACACCGTCTTAACCAGGTTGTAGACGATCTTCTCCGGAACCTTGGCACTGGTCACCACCGTGGCACGCACACCATAGGTCTTCACCGGGTCCGGGTTCCCCGCATACATGCCACCGGGAATGGTGGCATAGGAGTAATACGGGTGCTCCTTAACCAGCTTGTCGACGGCCGGGCCTGTCAACGGAACCAACTTGGCATTACACGTCGTGGTCGGGTCCTGAATAGCAGCCGACGGATGTCCAACCGCATACGAGAAACCATCGACCTTGTTGTCACAAAGCGCCGGAGCCATTTCGTCCGGCTTTAACTCAGCCGCAAGCGAGAACTTGGCCTTGGTCCAGCCCATTTCCTTAATAAGCTCTTCCATTGAAGCCAGCGTGCCGGACCCCGGGTTACCAATATTGAATCGTTTGCCCGCAAAATCAGCAAAAGTGTCCACTTTTGCATCACGCCGCGCCAAAACCGTGATCGGCTCCGGATGCACCGCGAACACCGCACGCAGATCAGCAACCTTGCCTTTACCGGCAAACTGCTTCAACCCCATGATGGCGTTGTATTGCACGTCCGACTGGCTCAAACCAAAATCAAGTTCACCAGCCTTGATGGCATTAACGTTGAACACTGAACCGCCCGTCGATTCCGTAGAGCAACGCACGCCGGTTTCTTTATAGCTTTTGTTCATCAGGCGGCACACAGCACCGCCCACAGCATAATACACGCCGGTGACACCACCGGTCCCAATAGTCACAAACTTCTGGGCGGCATCGGCTGCCGGCATGCTCACAAAAGAGGCAAGCACGGCGGCGGATAGAATGGACTTCATTCCCAAACGCATGACGATAATCCCCGTGTTGGCACGCCCGTCTTGTATCGGCGGGTCGGCTGGGTAAGCCCAGGCCCCGCGCCCCAGGCATTGCAAAGTGTCGTGGCCTCGCGGGAGGCCTCACTCTTCAGGCGGTTCCCTGGATATCCGTATCAAGAACAGCCGCATCCAGGGCATCGCCCAAACGCGCGACAATCGCATCAATCGTCGCGATACTGGAAATAAACGGTGGAGCAAGCAACACATGGTCGCCATGCACTCCATCAACAGTTCCGCCCGATGGGTATACCATCAAACCGCGCATCATTGCGGCCCGTTTTACACGTGCGTGCACTTTCAGTGCCAAATCAAAGGGTTCTTTGGTATCACGATCACGCACCAGTTCCAAACCAACGAACAGACCCCGCCCACGGATGTCTCCGACGAACCGATGATCACCGAATCGCGCCCCCAGTCTTTCCTTTAGAGCCACACCCATCGCTCGCACATTGGCAAGCAGATCGTCGCGGCGAATGACCTCTTGCACCGCCAGGGCGGCAGCACAGGCCATCGGATGCCCCATATAGGTATGGCCATGCTGAAATGAACCACTGCCCTCGGCAAACCCACGATAAATCTCATCCGACAGCAAAACCGCGCCAATCGGCTGATAACCCCCACCCAATCCCTTGGCAACCGTCACCAGATCAGGAATAACGCCGTCTTGTTCACACGCGAACAGGGTGCCGGTGCGACCCATGCCGCACATCACCTCGTCCAGAATCAGCAAAACCCCATACCTGTCGCAGATCGCTCGGATTCGTTTGAAATAATCGGCAACCGGTGGCACCACACCCGCCGTCGCGCCAACCACGGTTTCCGCAACAAACGCCATCACAGTTTCTGGACCAAGCTCCAAAAGCTTCGCCTCCAAAGCCCCTGCCGCACGTTCGGCATAGGCCTCATCCGTTTCCCCTGGACGCTGGTGACGATAGGCATAACACGGCGGAATGTGGTGCGTTTCCAACAACATCGGCTGGTAAAGCGCACGCCGCATAAGATTTCCGCCAGCCGACAACGCCCCCACGGTATTGCCGTGATAACTTTGCTCACGAGCAATGATCTTGCAGCGTTGCGGCTCACCGATTTCCACAAAGTACTGACGTGCCATTTTCAGCGCGGTTTCCACGGCCTCGGACCCACCACTGACGAAATACACATGATCCAAGCCTTCCGGTGCGTTCGCGACCAAAAGGTCCGCCAAGCGCTCCGCCGGTTCAGACGTAAAAAATCCTGTGTGTGCAAAGGCCAACGCATCAGCCTGAGCATGGATTGCCGCAATCACGTCGGGGTGCCCGTGCCCTAGGCACGACACCGCCGCGCCACCCGACGCGTCAATATAAGCGTTCCCCTCGGCATCAAAGAGCTCGACACCCTTTCCGCCGACCGCCACCGGCAAAACCGTGTGTATCTGGCGGTGCAAAATGTGAGTCATACGTGTTCTCCTGGTTTGGGATCCACCCAATGAACCTTGTTTCGTAACAAGTGGCTTTCTGTCCGATCCAAAGCCTCCAATGCCGCGTCCCCCGCCTTGCCAACCACCAAAGCAGCCAGGATCTCCGCCGCTGCGAAAGCAGGCGTCATGGCACGAAAAAATACCGGCATGTTGGCGTTAGCAATCAAAACGCTTTGCTGAGCAATCCGCGCCAACGGCGAAACCAGACTGTCGGTGACCGCCACCACCGGCACGCCCGCAGCGTACAAACCACACGCGGTTTCCACGGTGAGCTGGGTATAGGGCGCAAACCCAAACACCAAAACCACGTCATCCCCGCCGGCTTGGCGTGTGCGGTCGGCCATCACACCCGATCCTGCGTCCAAAAGCACCGCCCGATCACCCAATAAACCCAAAATGTAGTTCACGGTCCAAGCCATGGGAAAACTGGCTCGTAGCCCCAGGCAATAGATCCGCCGCGCCGCTGCCAAGCCCGCCGCCGCCCGTGTCAAACTTTCCAAGGAACCGGGTTGGCGCCAACGATCCAGCGAGTCGCCCAAAGCCGCCGCAAAATCAGCCGCCAAGACAAAATCGCCTTTTTCTTTTTGCTCTGCCAATTGCCGTCCGGCACCGCCCGAAAATCCCAAATCTCCTGCACGAACCGCCTCCGCATACAAACGACGAACTGCGTCATAACCCCCAAACCCCAAGCGTTGCGCCAAACGCGTCATCGTCGCTGGCTGCACGCCAGCCAAACGCGCCTGTTCGCGCATGGACAACAACGCGACATCATCGGGATGATCAATAATGAACCGCGCCGCTGCTTTCAGTCGCGGTGGCAGCGTGGCAAACTCATCCATAATGGGTGCGGTCAATGGTCCTTGATCCATGTACAGACCTCCACAACACAGAACATTGACTGGGAAAATAGACACAAACCCATACACTGTGCAATGTATGTTCCACTTCATAAAACAATGAAACAAATGTCTGTTTTTGAGGTTTTTCGATGAACACTCGCACACCGACCCCCCATGACCGCCCCTCCGTTGCCATTGGCATCGCCCCCAATGGCGGACGCAAACTGAAGTCCGATCACCCGGCGATTCCGCTGTCTCCACACGAACTGGCGAAAACCGCCGCCGCCTGCCGTGACGCGGGCGCGGCAATGATTCATGTTCACGTCCGCAATGCGGAGGGCGGACATGTTTTGGACGCTGAGGCTTTTCAACACGCGATTGCCGCCATAAAAGACGCCGTTGGCAGCGATTTGGTGATTCAGATGACCACCGAATCCCTCGGTCTTTACGCTCCACCGGAACAAATGGCGGTGGTCAAAGCCGTCCACCCCGAAGCGATTTCCATCGCCCTGCGCGAACTCGCCCCAACATCTGCGGACGAAGGTGGCTTTTCCGACTTCCTGACATGGGTCAAGACACACACCATCTTGCCACAAATTATTCTGTATTCACCGGAAGACTTGGCACGACTGAATGACATGCATGACCGAGGCCTGATCCCTTGGAATGACCCACCGGTTTTGTTCGTGCTGGGGCGCTATACCGTCGGCCAGACCTCTCGCCCCATTGACTTGCTGCCTTTTTTAGAAGATGCCCTGCTCCGCCCCAGCCACTGGATGACCTGTGCCTTCGGTCGATTTGAAACGGCTTGCGCGACCGCTGCGGCATTGATGGGCGGCCATGTTCGCATCGGATTTGAGAATAACCTGCACTTGCCGGACGGTTCTCTGGCCCCCGACAACGCGGCACTGGTTGAAGCAACCGCTACGGCTCTTTCTGCCTGCGGCTTAGAGATCAGCGCCGCCGAAGCGTTGCGTGCCGACTGGCACCGACTTTGCGCCTAAACATTCACGGCTAAACACTATATAAGCACCGCGCCGTGGCGCGATATCTTTCAATCTGGGCATTCATACCCATCTGCAAAAGACGTTTTCAAGCCTCCAACGGTAAGATTCGACCCTTACGAAAAGAAGAAACGCCGCAACTTTAATGACTGGGAGAAACCCACATGGCTAAACAGAAGTCCGTCAAGGCAAAAATTGCCTTACTGTCAGGGCTGTGCATCTTCGTAACCGCAACAAGCATTATTGCCGCAAGCATATTTTTTGCCCGTGACAATAAGGCCTTCGTCGATCAAAACGTGTCGGATATTCTTGGGCGCACGACGGAGAATTATCTGCAAAATCTCGCGGCGAACCAAGCCAGTCTGTTACGCGCCCAATTTGAAGAAGCCCTTCACGCGGCGCGGGCAGAAGCGGACATCCTGTCGATTGTCGGGGCTCCTCACACCAACGGCACGGCCTTGGAAATGCGGCGCAAGATCGTCCTGAACATCCTGCACCAGACACTGCAAAGCAATCCAAGCCTGAATGGAACGTATTCCGCGTGGGAACCCAATGCAATTGATGGCCGGGACGAGCTCTTTCGCGGAAACACCATTGTTGGCAGCGACAAAACCGGTCGTCTGCTGCCCTATTGGACGCGTGACCCGAAAACCGGCCTGATCGCCCTCCAGCCCTTGGTCGAATACGACAGCCGTGCGTTACACCCCAACGGCGTGATGAAGGGGGGGTGGTACATCGGCCCACAAGAAACGGGAAAAGAAAGCGTCCTTGGCCCCCTTCCCTACATTGTCCAAGGACGATCTGTCTTTCTGGCGACACTGTCCGTTCCAATCAAAATCGACGGCAAATTTGTCGGCGTCGCTGGCACCGACTTCAACCTGGATTTCGTACAAGATCTGGCCACCAAGGCCAGTGCCAACTTGTTCGAGGGCAAAAACGAAGTGGTGATCCTCAGCGACCTCGGGCTTATCGTCGCCGACAGTCTCCACGCCGACCAGATTGGCCAATCTTTCGCTGGACGCAGCACCACTTGGAATGCGGACCTCGCGCTTATCAAAAGCGGGAAAGGCTCCACGGCCTGGAGCCAGGATGGCACCACCTTGCGACTGTTCCAGCCCATCGCCTTGGGGAACACGGGAAAACCCTGGTCCGTCCTGATCACCGTGCCACGCGACGTCGTAATGGCCGATGCTGGATCCTTAAGCACAGCTTTGGAAGACCGTGCCGAACGATCCGTAGGATGGCAGATCGGCATGGGCATTGGCATCACAGTCGTGGCGATTATTGCCATTTGGCTCGCCGCAGGTGGTATCAGCCGCCCGATTATCGCGATGACCGGTGCGATGCGT
>JAFGWD010000090.1 GCA_016937315.1 Rhodospirillaceae bacterium | reverse complement strand
TACCAAGTGTGGTGTGGCCAGAACTTGTGGCGTCTGTTCGCCTGCATCGTAAAGGCCGTTTGCGACCTTCTTGAGGGCTCTCTGATCGTCAAAATTGGCCAACCGGAGGCGACCAATTTGGCCGTTCTCGGTGGAAATGGTGCCGTCCCGTGAAATTGTAATTTCGGTTTCACCGGGGGCCAGGATGACCGGCTGGTCAGCATCGGAAATCAAGACTTCGCCGGATGTTGTGGCCAATTGGCCATCGGCGTTTAGCTTGAAGTGTCCGTTGCGCGTGTAATAGCGGTCTCCGTTATCGGCCTCGACCGTAAAATACCCCTCGCCTTTGATGGCGACATCCAAAGAATTTCCGGTGGTCCGAAGGGCCCCTTCAGAAAGGTCGCGGACCATGCCGTAATCTTCGGTGAACGCGATTTTATCCTTGAACAGCGAGCGGTCCGTACGCACTTTCGCCACGTAATCGGTGAACAATTCCTGCTCACCCTTGAACCCAGCGGTGTTGACGTTCGCCATGTTGTTGGCGACCTGGTCCATTTGCCGCCATAAGGCGGTCTGGCGGCTCAGCGCGATGTAACTGGCGTTTTCCATGGTCGTTTCCCGTCTTTTTATCGTTCGGCTGGCCCGCAATTGATGCTGCGATGCTCGGTGTTCTCGGAGCATGATGCATCGCTCGTGCCAAACGGCTATCTGTATGACTACAAACAATAAAAATGTTTTTTGCGGGGTCCTTATGGGCGTCTTAGGGCGTTGCTGCCGGGTGTGGGCGGCAATTTTCGCCGGGGTGGGGGCAGGTTTGGCTATCCTGAATGCACGAGCGTGATATGTTTCAACGTCTTTTTAATGAATTCCATATACTCTCAAGATTACCCCAGTGGCGGGCGATCGGGAACGTGGAACCAGTCAGCGAGTTGGTGCGGACATGGCCGAAGATTATGAAGAAGATGCTGGCGACGGTGCGCCGGAGTTAGACAAGTCAGCGGGCGGCAAGAAGAAGCTGATTATCCTGGTGGTCTTGCCGTTGCTTCTGATTGTCGGGGCGGCGGCGGGGGCCTATTTTACCGGGCTTGCCGATCCTCTGGTGGCGAAGTTGAGCGGTGGTGGTGAAAAACATGCCGAAGAAGCCCCCGCTGATGCGGGTATTGCGGCTGTGCCGGTGTTTTATGAATTGCCGGAGATGCTGGTCAATTTGAATCCAGGGCAGGGACGGCGGACATCGCACATGAAGATCAAAGTGCGCTTGGAACTGGCCTCTGCGGCGGATACCCCGAAAGTTGAGGCCATGCTGCCGCGTATTGTCGACAGTTTCCAGGTCTATCTGCGCGAGTTGCGGGTCGAGGATTTGCAGGGGGCTGCGGGTATGTATCGTCTGCGCGAAGAGTTGATGATGCGGGTCAATCGCGTGGCGGCTCCGGCAAAAATCAACGACGTCCTGTTCCAGGACGTTCTGGTGCAATGATGGCTATGGCGTGCGGCGTGATGAAAAGGCGAAACGGCTGATGGCACCGGCGGAGGATAAAGAACGCACGGCGGATGACGACAACGCCCTGATGGCGGAATGGGAAGCCATGGCCGACGATAAAGGGGCGAAGGCGGACGGGGACGGTGCGGGTGGTGATGTCGCGGCCGAGTGGGAGGCGATGCTCGGCGATGACGATAATGCCGAAACCGCTGACGACACCGATCTGATGACCAATGTTTCGGGTCGGGAATCCGCGCGGGTTCTGAACCAGGATGAAATCGACAGCCTTTTGGGCTTCGATGGTGGTGCTGGCGATGAGGGAAGTCGCTCGGGCATCCAGGCGATTTTGAATTCGGGCATGGTGTCCTATGAACGCCTGCCCATGCTGGAAGTGGTGTTTGATCGTTTGGTCCGCATGATGTCCACATCGTTGCGTAACTTTACGTCGGATAATGTCGAAGTCTCGTTGGATAATTTGGTGTCCTTGCGTTTTGGCGATTATTTGAACTCCATTCCGTTGCCCGCCATGCTGGCTGTGTTCAAGGCTGAAGAATGGGATAATTATGGTCTTTTGACCGTTGATTCCTCATTGATCTATTCCATCGTTGACGTGCTTTTGGGTGGACGTCGCGGGACCGCTGCGATGCGGATCGAAGGTCGCCCTTACACCACGATCGAACGCAACCTCGTGGAACGGATGATCCATGTTGTTCTTGCCGATTTGTCCGCAGCGTTTGATCCCCTAAGTCCGGTTGCGTTTCGTTTTGATCGGTTGGAGACCAACCCACGGTTTGCAACGATTTCCCGGCCGTCCAATGCTGCGATTGTCGCCAAATTGCGGATCGATATGGAAGACCGTGGCGGGCGACTGGAATTGTTGCTGCCTTATGCGACGTTGGAACCGGTTCGTGAACTTCTGTTGCAGATGTTCATGGGCGAGAAGTTCGGCCGTGATTCGATCTGGGAAATCCACTTGGCAGAAGAGCTCTGGCAAACCGAGATTGAGTTGGAGGCGGTTCTTGATCAGCAATATTTGCCGCTTTATTCGGTGCTGAACATGGAAGTCGGTACGCGCCTGATGTTCAACGCAACGCCGGAGTCACGGGTCGTGATGCGTTGTGGCGATGTGCCTATGTGGGGTGGTCGGATGGGGCGCAAGGGCAACCACATTGCAATCTGTCTGGACGAAAAAGTTAAGCGGAAGCGTAATTAAGTCTCTTTATTGCCAGGGACAGACCGAAAGGATGTTTGTGTTATGTCACCCACCGTGTTTCTCGATGTCGTTATTGTCGCACTTTTGGTGCCGACCATCGTCTATGCGGTGATTTTGAATCGTCGGTTGGAAGTTTTGCGTCGTAACCGCGATGAATTGGGAAAAATGATTGCGGCCTTTCAGGAGGCAACCGCCCGTGCCGAGGCGGGAATCCCCAAGATGCGTAAAACGGTCGAGGATGTTGGTGGGACTTTGCGCGAGGCGGTGGAAAAGGCTCAGACCCTGCGTGACGATTTGGCTTTTATGTCCGAGCGTGCCGATAGCATGGCCAATCGCCTTGAGGCGCAATTGCGTGAGGCACGGAGCGCAGCGCGTCCTGGATTGAATGTTGAAGCGGTTGCGACTTCGGTTGAGTTGCCGGAACCCTTGGGCATGGATCGAGTCCGTGAGGTGGGAGAAAGCGCACGCGTTGTGGGTGGTATTGCACCGGGTCCGACCTTGTTGTCGGCGCTTTTGGCTGAAGATGCGGATGGTTATGATGCGCGTGGTGATGAACGCTCTGAAGCAGAGCGCCAATTGCTTCGTGCAATTCGGGCTTCGCGCTAGGACAGGAGCAAGAGCATGAAACAAAAACCTGCACCGCGTTTGCCATCGCCACGGTTTCGGCTTTTGCCATTATTTATCCTGGCAGGTGCTCTGATGTTTGGCGCACGCTTGGGAAGTCTGTGGCAAAAGGGGAGCGGTTACGAAAGTGTCTCGGTTGGTGGAGTGGTCGAACAGCCCTTGATTTCCCCAGCGTTGGCTCAGTCCTCGGCAAGTGAGGCGGCAAATGGCAAGCTATCGGTTGCCGATGAACCGGCACCGTTGTCGGGAGGTGGTGAACCTGTTGGCTTTACACAATCGGAAATCGATGTGTTGCAGAGCCTTGCTGCGCGTCGCGAGGCGATTGAACAGCGCGAACGTGAACTGGATCAGCGTCTTGCCGTACTTTCGGCGGCGGAAGGACAAATTGATGCAAAGATTCAGAAATTGCGTGAAATCCAAGGAACTATTGAAGGTTTGATCGAAAAACATGACGATCAAGAAGGCAAGAAGATCGAGAGTTTGGTTCGTATTTACCAAGCGATGAAGCCAAAGGATGCGGCACGGATTTTTGAACAAATGGAGATGCCGATCCTGGTCCGTGTCTTCAAAGGGATGAAGGATCGTTCGTCGGCAGCAATTTTGGCCCAGATGTCACCGGATCGGGCGAATGCGGTAACCACGGAGTTGGCGACCCAGACTCAGCTTCCCGCCGATTTGGTTGGGGCTGCTGGCGTCAAGCGGTAGTCGGTTAGGGGTAGAGGAAAACACCAAAAGTGCTTGCGTCTTATGTAACGCTTACTTTATATCCCGACGTTAGGTCTTTGTTTTGGTATGCTGTTTGTCGGTATTGACGGGAGTGCCCGTCCCCTTCGGGAGAGGTCTCAATGGCTGTTGATAAAAATATGCGTGTTCTCATCGTTGATGATTACAAGACGATGTTGCGCATCATTCGTAACCTATTGAAGCAGTTGGGCTTTGATAATATCGATGAAGCTACAGATGGCAGCATGGCGCTTCAAATGCTGCGCTCTGGCACCACCTATGGTCTGGTTATTTCGGACTGGAATATGGAGCCGATGACCGGTTTGCAGCTTTTGCGTGAGGTGCGGGCCGATGCTCACCTAAAGGCGCTGCCTTTTATCATGGTGACGGCGGAAAGCAAAACCGAGAATGTTATCGCGGCGAAGCAAGCTGGAGTTTCCAACTATATCGTGAAGCCTTTCAACGCGGAAACCTTGAAAACCAAAATGTCGAGCGTTTTGGGTGATTTCTAAAGGTTTTTTCGGGCCGTGAAGTGTCTCGAAGGGAGCGCACGATGAGCCACGATGATGCCGAAACAGCTTTGCAGACGCGCTTGGATGTGATCCGTGCCGCGCGAGGGAATGCCGTTCCTTTGGATGACGTTGCCGAAGTTATGCGTGCCATTCTTGACACCATGACCGGTGAGATTAGTGCCTCCGAGGTGCGGGTCTATAACGAGTTGGAGTCTCTGGCAGAAGTCATTCGTAAGACGAAGCAAGAGATTGCCGATATTCGTCCAGATGAGATCAAAGACGATTTCTTGCCAACGGCGGCCGATGAACTGGATGCTATTGTGCAATCCACGGAAACCGCCGCAAACACCATTCTGGACGCGGTTGAAATGATCGAGGCGGTGATTCCACAAGTCGATGCGAAGGCGGGGGAGGCTCTGTCGAACGCGACTATGCAAATCTATGAAGGGTGTAATTTTCAGGATTTGACGGGACAGCGCATTTCCAAGGTGGTCAATACCTTGAAACAGATTGAGGGGCGGGTGAATACCCTGATCCTAGCCTTTGGTGCTGAAATCGAACAGGTTTTGAAGAAAGAACGTGACGTTGCGGGCGTGCCCCCCCCAGAAACGATTCCAGGGCGCGAGGATGCGGATTT
>JAFGWD010000089.1 GCA_016937315.1 Rhodospirillaceae bacterium | reverse complement strand
GGCGCGGGCGGACTGGGAAGCGGGCAACCTGCCTTATGGCGACCAGCGCCGTCTGGAAATTGCACGGGCCATGTGCATTGATCCCTGTTTGTTGTGCCTGGACGAACCGGCGGCGGGTCTGAATCCTCGCGAATCCTTAGAATTGAACACACTCCTGTTGTCGATACGGGATGAACAGGGGATTGGCGTCCTCTTGATCGAGCATGACATGAGTGTCGTCATGGGGATTTCTGACCACATTGTGGTTTTGGACCATGGGCGGAAAATCTCTGATGGTGATCCCGAATTCGTGCGCAACGATCCAACCGTGATCCGGGCTTACCTGGGCGAGGAAGAAGGGGATGACGACCATGCTTAAAATCGAGGGCGTCCATACCTTCTATGGCCAGATTGAGGCCTTGAAAGGCGTCGATCTGGAGATCAAACCCGGCGAGATCGTGACCCTGATCGGTGCCAACGGTGCCGGAAAATCGACGCTGTTGATGTCGGTTTTTGGTAAGCCGCAGGCGCGGCGCGGGCGGATTTTGTTCGAGGGGCAGGATATTACGCGGGTTCCCGCCCACGAGATCGTGCGATTGGGTATTGCACAGTCACCGGAAGGGCGGCGGATTTTTGCGCGGATGACGGTTTACGAAAACCTGCAAATGGGTGCCTTGCCAACCGATGGCGAAACTTTTGAGCAGGACATTCGAACAGTGTTCGATTTGTTTCCTCGCTTGGAGGAACGACGCACGCAACGGGGGGGGACGCTTTCCGGCGGGGAGCAACAAATGCTTGCCATTGGTCGCGCTTTGATGAGCAAACCACGTCTGCTGTTGTTGGATGAACCGTCCTTAGGGCTTGCGCCTTTGGTGGTGCGTCAGATTTTTGACATCATCAAAAAAATCAATGAGGCCGGTGTGACGGTGTTCTTGGTGGAACAGAATGCGTTTCATGCCCTGAAGTTGGCGCACCGTGGGTACGTCATGGTCAATGGTGTGATTACCTTGACAGGACCGGGACGAGAGCTTCTGGAAAATCCAGAAATCCGTGCGGCTTATTTGGAGGGAGGACATTGATGATTGATGCCCTGGGCTCTAGCCTGACGGTTTTCATTGGCTTTACCTGTGTCCTCATGGGGTGGATTTCCTTCATGACTGGACGTGCGTTGGCCAATACATGGCGGCCACGCTGGCAGATGGTGCCGTATTGTTTGTTATTGGGGCTCGCCAACCGTTTTTTTGTTTTTGCGTTGTTCGGTGGGCCGTTGCTGTCATTTTCCGGGTGGGTGATCGGGACGGTGGTTCTGTTGCTGATCGGGATGGCTTCGTATCGTGAGAAACAGGCCTTCAAAATGGTCGCGCAATATCCCTGGCTGTACGAGCGCTGCGGTCCGTTTGATTGGCGGGAACGTAAGCACGAGGCCAAGGCAAGTTAATCTGAAAAAGGGGCGATAACAGCCTTAAACGCGGGCGTGTTTTTTCAGCGGTCGCGGGAAGAAAGACAAGTTCGGGTGGATGGTGAATCAAGAGGCGACAACCGGTTAAGGAGTTTGAAAACATGTTGAAGACAACTTTGTGCGCGGGCGTGGCGATCCTGGCTCTGAGCGCGGGAATCGCCAAGGCCGATATCGTGGTTGGCGTGGCTGGCCCGATGACCGGCCCCTATGCCTCCTTTGGTGAACAGGCCTTGAAGGGGGCCGAACAGGCGGTCAAGGACATCAACGCAAAGGGTGGTGTGCTTGGTCAAAAGCTGAAGCTTGAGGTTGGTGACGACGCGTGTGACCCGAAACAAGCGGTGGCAGTGGCCAATCAGTTTGCTAATAAGGGTGTGGTATTCGTAGACGGGCATTATTGCTCGGGATCTTCGATTCCGGCGTCTGCGGTCTATAACGAAGAAGGCATCGTTCAGATTTCTTGGGGGTCAACCAATCCGAAGCTGACCGAGCAGGGATTCGCGAATGTCTATCGTGTGTGCGGGCGTGACGACCAGCAGGGGCCGACCGCCGCTGAATTGATCATGAAGAAGTACAAAGGCAAGAATGTCGCGATCCTTCATGACAAGACGGCCTATGGTAAAGGCCTTGCCGACGAGATGAAGAAAAGCTTCAACGCTCAGGGCGGCAAGGAAGTGATGTATGAATCTTATACCGCAGGCGAAAAAGACTATTCTGCTCTGGTGACGAAGCTGAAGGTAGAGAACATTGATGTGATCTTCCTGGGTGGATATCACGCGGAAGGTGGGCTGATCATTCGCCAGGCGCGTGAGCAAGGCCTGAAGGCGGTTCTGGTCGGCGGCGATGCGCTGGGGACTTCGGAATTTGCAGCGATTGCCGGGAAGGCGGGCGATGGTACGCTGTTCTCGTTCAATCCCGACCCGCGCAAAAATCCGGTGAATAAACCGATTGTTGAGGCTATTCGTGCCGGTGGTTACGAGCCGGAGGGCTACACGCTGTACACTTATGCGGCGATGCAGGCTTGGGCCGAAGCGGCCACCGCAGCGAAGAGCACCAAAACCGCTGACGTCAATAAGAAGCTGCACAGCATGGATTTCAAGACCGTGCTGGGGACTTTTGGTTTTGATGCCAAAGGTGATTTGAAGGCTCCGGGCTTCGTATTCTACGAGTGGAAAAACGGCGCCTTCGATTACGTGAAATAAACAGGATCTTGGCGTGATCCGCATTCGGCCTCTGGGGGATTTCCCCCCCAGGGGCTTTGTCTATTGGC
>JAFGWD010000009.1 GCA_016937315.1 Rhodospirillaceae bacterium | reverse complement strand
TTATTCGCTGTCCTTCGGTGACGCCAACCGATGCGGGCGTTTTGGATGTTCTCGCCGGGGCTCTAACGCCGCTGGGCTTTACCTGCCGTCGTTTACGGTTTTCCGAGCCGGGAACCCCAGATATTGACAACCTTGTGGCGCACATCGGTTCTGGCTCCCGCCATTTTGGATTTGCCGGGCACGTGGATGTGGTGCCCCCGGGCGAGGGGTGGTCAATCCCGCCGTTTGCGGCTGAAGTCCGTGACGAACGGCTGTATGGGCGCGGTGCGGCGGATATGAAAACCGCTGTGGCGGCCTTTGCGGCTGCGGTTTCGGCGTTTCTGGCGGAGCGTGGTGCGGCATTCGATGGGCGGATTTCGCTCATCGTGACCGGCGATGAGGAAGGCCCGGCAATCAACGGCACGCGCAAAATGCTGGCAAGCCTGAAAGCCGAGAACGCGTTGCCAGAGGTGTGTCTGTTGGGTGAGCCAACGTGCCCCGATACCTTTGGGGAGGCGATAAAAATTGGCCGGCGGGGCAGCTTGACCGCGTATCTGACGGTGGTTGGCGTGCAGGGGCATGTGGCCTACCCTGAACGTGCCGATAATCCGATTCTGCGTTTGGTGCATATTCTGGACGAAGTGACGTCCAAGCACTTGGATGCGGGGAATGCACACTTTCCGCCAAGTTCTTTGTCGGTGACCACGGTGGATGTGGGCAACGCCGCCACTAACGTTATTCCAGCGGAAGCAAAAGCGACGCTGAATATCCGCTTTAATACCCAACAGACCTCCGAAAGTCTGATGCGCTGGATCAAATCCGTGGTGGAACGACATGCGCCCACGGCCTCTGTGGTTTTTGAGTGCAGCGCGGAACCGTTTTTGACACCGCCTGGCCCGTTGAGCGATTTGGTCGCGGCGGCGGTTGCGGATGTCACGGGAATCGTGCCTGCCTTCAGCACATCGGGAGGGACCTCCGACGCACGTTTTATCAAGGAGTATTGTCCGGTGGTGGAGTTTGGGCTGGTTGGAAAAACCATGCATAAGGCCGACGAACATGTGGCGCTTACAGATATAGCGGCGCTGGTGGCGGTCTATCATCGTGTTCTGGAACGGTTTTTCGCATCATGAATGTGCTTGCGGAAATTGTAGTGGGGATGCGTGGGGTGTGGGCGATTCTGCGTTTCGATCCTGCGGCACCGAAACGTTTCGACAATACGCCGCAGGGGGTCGCCCGATCGTTTTTGGCGGCGGCAGCGGGGTTGCCGATCTATTTGCTGGTGTTGAAGGGCAGTTTCGTGGCGATGGTGCCGCGTCCCGAGATTCTCCGGTTTTTGCCGATGATGCTGCTGTATTACGTTATCGAGTGGTTGATCTGGCCAAACCTGATGGTTGGTGTGGTGCGTTTGCTGAAACGAGATCAGTTTTATTGCCGTTATATTGTGGCTTACAATTGGTTGGCGTTGGCGCAGATGCTGTTGATGCTGCCCTACCAGATTGCGGTTTTGATGCCGGGTGCGTCTCTACAGGCGGTGGCCTTTATTGGTCTTTTTGCGTCTCTCGCGTTTGCGCTTTATGGGTGGTTCATTGCCCGTCATGCTCTGGAGATTCCGGGCCGTGCGGCGTTTGGTTTGGTGATGTTGAACCTGCTGGCGGGTTTGGTGCTGTTGCAATTTAAGGCCCTTCAACTGGGGCTTTAATGGAAACAGTTGATCGCTCACGACAGCAAACGGACACAGTCCATGCCGATACATCGCACGCTGATTGTCTTCGGCGGTTTGCCGGGAACGGGAAAGTCAACGCTTGCCCGTTGTTTGGCGCAGGATCTTGGTGGCATTTGGTTGCGTATTGATTCCATCGAACAGGCGATTCGCCAGTCCGGTGTGGTTCCTGGGCCGCTTGATGCCGCTGGGTATCTGGTCGCGCATGCCGTTGCAGAAGATAACCTTCGTCTAGGGCGAAGTGTCATCGCGGATTCAGTGAATCCCTGGATGCAAACCCGGGACACTTGGCGTGAGGTTGGACTTCGTGCCGGGGTGCGTGTCGTGGAAATCGAAGTGGTGTGCTCGGACACGCAAGAACACCGCCGTCGTGTGGAGACCCGCGCAGCCGATGTTCCCGGCTTGATTTTGCCGGATTGGCAAGCGGTTCTTGACCGGGATTACCGCGCGTGGGAACGCCCGCGCAGGGTCATAGATACGGCCGGTCGCTCTGTTCCTCACTGTCTCGCGCAAATTCGAGGATACCTTTCAGACGGGGCATGATCCCCCCAATCCGTACGGGACCGCATGACACACAAAGACAAAACGCCAAGCCCCCCGAATCGGCTGGTCTGTGACTTCACCAGTGGGTCTGTGCGTCATCGCTTTCTTTATGGTGGAGGGCGCGGCCAAGCTCTGCCTAAGGTGGTGGGTATTAAGTGCGGCAAAAACCCGAGCGTGGTGGATGCCACCGCAGGTCTTGGCCGCGATGCGTTCTTGCTGGCGTCGTTGGGGGCGACTGTTACCCTGATCGAACGGGTGCCGGAAATTCAACGGCTGTTGCACGACGCCT
>JAFGWD010000088.1 GCA_016937315.1 Rhodospirillaceae bacterium | reverse complement strand
TGATGGGCATCGCATGGCGATGATGCATCCTGGCATTACCGTACTGCCGGTGGTTGTGGCTCTGGCCGAGGCGCATGATTTGCCAACTGCCGATATTCGTGCAGCGATTGTCGCGGGCTATGAGGCGGGGCTGAGAGTTGGGGCGCTTTTGGGCAAGGCCCATTACGCGGTCTGTCATGTCACCGCGACGGCGGGGGTTTTTGGCGCGGCGGCGGCGGCATCCCGTGCCATGGGCCTGACACCGGAACAAACCCTGTGGGCGTTTGGCCATGCGGGAACCCAATCGGCGGGGTTGTGGCAATTTCTTGATGATGGTGCGGAAGCGGCTAAGGCGTTTCATGCGGCGATGGCGGTGCGTGGTGGGCTGACGGCGGCGCGGTTGGCGTCGGTGGGAATTCCTGGGGCGACCCATGTCTTGGAAGGGCCACGGGGGCTGCTAAAAGCCTATGGCCTGTCGCCTGATCCGGCCGTTTTGGCGGATGTCGGCGCATCTCCGTTACAGATTGAAACCGTGACCATCAAAAGCTGGCCAACTTGTGGACAGATGCACAGTTGCTTGGATGCGGTGCGAGACATTTTGATGGAGAACGCCCTGGCTCCGACCGAAGTGGCCGAGGTTCGGGTCTTTGGTCCGAAGGCGCAGATTGATATTGCCGCCGCGACGCAGCCGAAGACTCTGGAAGAGGCCAAATTCTCCACCGCGTTTTGTGTCGCCTTCCTGTTGTGTGCGGGCGATTTGACCTTCACCAATTTTACAGCCGCCGCGATGACGCGTGATGATGTGCGTGATCTTGCGGGGCGGGTATCGGTGGCCGAGGAGGCCGCGATGACGGCGCGTTTCCCAAAGGAACGTCCGACACGCGTCGAAATCCGGATGACCGATGGACGGTCGTTGATGTCGGAACGATCCTTCCGACGAGGCGACCCGGAAGCACCGTGGACATTCCCCGAACTGGTGACGCGTTTTGATGCCATCGCGCCCACGCTCGCGCCGGATGTTCGCCGTGCCATTGTTGCCTGGGCGCAAGCCTTGGCCAAGACCGAAGACCGGCAGGGGACAGCGATTTCCCATTTGTTTGCTCTTCTGCGGCCAATCAAGGGAGTAACACAGTGATTCGAAACGCTATTATCATTGATCCGGAGGACAATATCGCCACTGTGCTGCGTGATATCGCGGCGGGTGGTGACGTGGTTGCCGGCTGTGGAGACGAGGTTGTGACTTTTCCCGCTCTCCAGGACATCCCCTTTGGCCACAAGGTCGCGGTTCGTGCCGTTGCCGAGGGCGAAACCATTTTGAAATATGGCGCTGTGATTGGTGCGGCCAGCACGGGCATTGAACGCGGCGCACACGCCCATGTTCACAACGTGGTCAGCCTGCGCGGACGCGGTGACTTGAATCCAGAGCAGGAGGCGAATCAATGAGTTTCAAGGGATATCGCCGCGCCAATGGCGGAGTCGGTACACGTAATTTTGTCGGTCTGTTGGCGACAGTCGCTTGCGCCAATGAAGTGGCGCAAGGCATTGCCAATCAGGTCAAGGGGACAGTGGCGTTTACCCACCAGCAAGGTTGCTGCCAGACGCCGCCTGATCTGCAACGGGTGACGCGGACTCTGTCCGGTCTGGGCTGTAATCCCAATTTGGCTTCGGTGATTTTGATCAGTTTGGGATGTGAAGGCACCGACGTTGAAGAGGTTGCGCGGGCTATTGCGGAGACCGGCAAGCGGGTTGAAATTCTGCCGATTCAAGAAAATGGCGGTTTGGCCAAGACCTTGGCAAAAGGCAGTTTGCTGGCGCAGCAGATGGTGATGGAAGCGTCCAGTCTGGAACGTGAAGTGTGCGATGACAGCGAATTGGTGATTGGCCTGAAGTGCGGCAGTTCGGACACCACCTCTGGACTGGCTCCGAACCCGGCCTTGGGGCTGGCCGTGGAGCGTGTGGTTGCCGCCGGTGGCACCGCAGTGATGGGCGAAGTGACCGAATTTATCGGCGCTGAGCACATCCTGGCGGGGCAAGCGAAAGACGAAGCGACAGGACAGCGGATTCTTGATTTGGTGGAGCGCATGGAAAACCGTGCCAAAGCTGCGGGGGTGGACATGCGCGGCGGGCAGCCGACTCCTGGCAATATCAAGGGAGGTCTGACCACCATTGAGGAAAAATCGTTGGGAGCGATTGCCAAGGCGGGCAAGGCGATTGTGCAAGATGTTTACGAATATGGTGAACGTCCAACGGTGAAGGGGCTGGTGGTGATGGACTCTCCCGGTCGCGAGCCAGAGCTTCTGACCGGCATGGCGGCGGCAGGATGTACGGTGATCGTTTTCACCACGGGGCGTGGTGCGCCGCAGGGCTTTCCCTTCGTGCCGGTGATCAAGGTGACGGGGAATCAGCACACCTGGGAGAACATGGTAGATCACATGGATATGTCGGTTCATGAGGTGATCGAAGGCACGGAAAGCATGCCTGCTGCGGGTGACCGGATTTATGACACGGTCTTAAGCGTGGCCAGTGGCAAGGTCACTAAGGCCGAGGTTTCCGGGTATGTCAAAGCCATGGATATCTACGTCACCGGGCCGGTGATCTAGGGTCGAGGGAGGAAGAAGAATGTCTGAACCCAAACGCATTCCGTCTGGCCTCGCTCGCGATGCGGCGATTGATATTCTGGTTGCTCAGGGCGTTCCTGCGGTGGAAGCGGCTTTGGTCTCTGAGGCGCTGATTGCGGCCGACTTGCGTGGCATCGACACCCATGGTTTGGCGTGCTTGAAGGACTATGTGACGGCACTGCAGGAAGGCCGCATTAAGGCGCATCCAGATATCGTGACGACGCGGCGTTTCCCATGGGCGGCAAGATTGGATGCCGACAATGGTTTGGGGCCGTTGGCGGCAACTCTTGGTATGCGGGCGGCAATTGAGTCTGCCGAAATCTTTGGTATCGGAGCCACGGGTATCCTTCGCAGCAATCATTTTGGTGCGGCGGGGGTTTATGCGGCGATGGCGGCGGAGGCGGGATGCGTTGGCATCGTCGCCGCCAATGCTTCGGCGGTGGCGGCTCCGCATGGGGCTAATGCGCCGTTCTTGGGGACTAACCCCTTGGCCGTGGCGATTCCAGCAGGCACGCACGCACCGTTCATTCTCGACATGGCGACCAGTGAAGGATCGCGGAAGAAGGTTCGCAAGGCGCTGGACCAAGGCGTTGCCATTCCCTCGGGTTGGGCTTTGGGGCCCGATGGACAACCGACCACCGACCCGGCGGAGGCATTGAAGGGCGTGATGCTGCCCTTTGGTGGTGCCAAGGGGTCGGGCTTGAGCATGGTGGTGGATATTCTGGCCGGTGTGATGACCGGGGCGGAATTTGGCGGGCGCGTGTTGAGCGTGATGACCAACCAGGACAGAGAGTCTGGGAACGGTCATTTTATGCTGGCCTTCAAGGTTTCCGCCTTCATCGACGAAGCGGCGTTCACCCACCGCATGGAAGACGAAATCGCACGATTGCGGGCCTTGCCAGCATCACGGGGTTTTGAATCCGTATGCTATCCTGGCGAGCGCAGTGCGAAGGAACGTTCTGAACGGTTGGCGTGGGGGATTCCCATGTCCGCTGCGTTGATTGATGGATTGGTCGCCCTCGGTGGCGGGCGGCTGCTTTCGGGGGTCGGAAACTAAGACAACCCACATTTCGACCGTCCGCCATTTGACACGACAAGAACAGGGAGAGTCACGATGTGTAAAACAGTGTTTGGTAAGGGGATTGTCGCCGCACTTCTGGGCGTTGCTTTGGTGTCTTCGCCGGTTTTCGCGGCGGATTATCCGTCCAAGGATGTGCGGATCATTGTTCCGTTTAAGCCGGGTGGGGGCGTGGATACGACGTCGCGGATTCTGGCCGAATACGGCAATAAGCACATGAAGAATGCCAAGCTGGTGGTGGAAAACCGCGCCGGCGGCGGTGGTATCGTAGGTCAGACCTTTGCCGCAAAGGCCAAGCCGAACGGCTATACCGTTTTGGCGATGACCAGTTCCGTGGTCACCAATCCGGTTTTGAAAGAAACCGAATACAAGATCAGCGATTTCCGTCCGGTTGCCCTTTACAACATGGACCCGGAAGTGATCGTGGTGGGTGCGGCTTCGCCGTTTAAGACGATTGCCGATTTGGTTAAGGACGCGAAGGTTAGTCCTCTGTCGGTGACGGTGGCAGGCATTGCGACGTCGCATCATATGGCGGGCTTGGCGTTGGAAGATTCAGCCGGTCTGAAGTTCACCTATGTGCCGACCAAGGGCTTTGGTGGTCAGTTGCAGGCGGTGATGGGCGGCCATGTTCAGGTTGCTTTGTTCCCTCTGGGCGAAATCAAAAAGCATGCGGACGCTGGCTCCGTGCGAATTCTTGCTGTGGCAGCTGATAAGCGGATGGCGATTCTGCCCGACGTACCGACGTGGCAGGAATCGGGCCTGAATATCAAACGTTGGACCACCTTCCGTGGGTGGGCGGTGCCGAAGGGGACACCGGATGCAGCGGTTGCTTATTTGTCCGATCTTCTGGGCAAAGTCAGCGTTGATGAAGGTTACATCAAGCAAATGACCGACTACGGGTATCCGATTGCCTATGAGGATGCCAAAGGCTTTGCCGAAGTGGTGTCCGACTATGCCGATTTAACCGACAAGGTCATTAAAAAGCACGGCCTGAAGGGCAAATAGTCACCATCCCTTTGGACGGCGGTGCGTTATCGCGTCGCCGTCTCATCTCCTTTGCCGAGGAATAGGGCATGCACGTCGTTAAACGCATTGATTTTTGGAGCGGTCTTGGCTTCCTGATCCTGGGGGCTTGGGCGTTTATGACCGCACGGGGGTTTGACGCCACCTCGTCAACATATCCGATGTTTCTCGCCGCGATTTTGTTTGGTTTGGCGGCTCTTTTGATTGTCCAGTCCGTGCGTGATCCTGACGCGAAAACTGTTCACCCTGAGTCCACACGCATTTTGCTGTTGGGGCCGGGAATGAGAATCGTGGCGTGGGGGGGGTGGGCAGTCGCTTTGGCGGCGGGGGGCGGATATTTGCTGCCCAGCATCGTGGTGTTTGCTTTGATTGCCGCTTGGGTTGCGCCGGTTCGCAAAGATTGGCGTCATCTGTTGGTCGCGGTCGGCCTCGTGCTGGTGGTTTTTTTCATGTTCTACGTGGTCTTTGATGTGCCACTGCCGATTGTGGACGCGTTGCAGGATCTGCTCGACTAACCCTTTTCCGCCGGTTTGGCGCACACGGGAAAGATACGCCATATGGATTCGATTTTACTTGGCTTCACCACGCTGATGGACCCAGGGGTTTTGGGCTTCATGCTGATTGGTATCGTTGCGGGGCTGATTGTTGGTTCAATCCCTGGATTGAATGACAATATCGCCTTCGCGATTTTCATTCCGCTGTCCTTTTCTTTGTCTCCAACTTATGCACTGGCCTTGATGGTGGGGCTGTATTGTGCGACTGCAGTCGGAGGGGCTATTCCGGCGATTATGGTTAAAGTGCCCGGCACCGCATCGGCGATTTTGACGGCTGTGGATGGGCATGCCATGGCCCGGAATGGGCGTGCCGGACAGGCTCTGGGGATTGCGATTTCATCGTCGGTGTTTGGCGGGTTTCTTAGCGGTTTGGTGCTGTTGTTCTTTGCACCACCGATGGCAGCCTTTGCCCTGCGCTTTGGCTATGTCGAAAACTTTTCGCTGGGCATCCTCGGCATGGCGAGTGTGATCGGTCTGTTGGGCGGCAGTGTCGTCAAAGGATTGATTTCGGCGGTGTTTGGTCTCCTGGTGGCAACGATTGGGTTCAGCCAACAAAGTGGGTATCCGCGCTTCACCTATGGCCTCGACAATTTGTACGAAGGCGTGCCTTTCGTGCCGTTGCTGGTCGGTTTGTTTGGTATCACGGCGGTTTTGGAACTGACCGAGGAACTTGTTCATGACCGTCGCAAGGGCATTAAAACCGCTGATATGCCCCGGATTACCGACAGCCTGCTTCCAAGCTGGTCGATGATGAAGCGCTTGATGCCGACCTGGCTGCAATGTTCGGCGATTGGTAACATCATTGGCATCATTCCCGGTGCGGGCATGCTGATGGCCATTTACATGGGTTATGAACGGAGTTCCCGCCGTTACAAGCGGTTGTACGAGGGGAAGCCGGGGGAAGTGGAGTGGGGCAAAGGGGCACCGGAAGGCATTGCAGCACCGGAATCCGCCAACAATGCGGTGGTTGCCAGTTCCATGGTGCCGTTGCTGTCCTTGGGCATCCCGGGTAATTCCGTGTCGGCGCTGTTTATCGGAGCCTTGATGATCCAGGGCATGGTGCCAGGGCCGTTGCTGTTTATGGATCACCCCGATATTGCCTGGATGATTATCGTTGGATTCCTGGCCGCGAATATTGTGATGGGGCCGATAGCCTTCCTTCTGGTGCGCTCCATTTCCGGCTTGGTGTTCTTGTTGCCCAAGCATGTGTTGGTGCCGACCATTGCGTTGTTGTGCTTGACCGGCGCCTATTCCGACGAAAATTCCGTGTTTAGTATTGTGATTGCGTTGATTTCCGGGACCGTTGGCTATGCTTTCCGCAAGCTTGATATCCCCCATGCGCCGTTGATCTTGGCGTTGGTTCTGGGGCGGACCATTGAGGACAATTTGAGCAATACGCTGAGTATTTCTGGTGGCGATTGGATGATCTTTATCGATCCGGTAGGACATCCGATTAGTGTGGCCTTGATGGTTGGTGCTGTGTTGTTCATGGTTGGGCCGATGATTAGCGGCGCACGCAAACGGTTGCAGGCGCGGCGTCAACAAACGGAAATGGAATTGCAAAACAGCTAAGGCTCTTCCTGTCGGGGCGTCTCCCCGCGAAACTGGCCCTTTGCCGCAAGGTGAAGGGCCTTTTTTATGGCGCTGCGTGTTGCAGATGTAGGCTTAAGGCCTGTTTTACCTGCGACAACACGGCATCCCAGTCTCCTGGTGCGGGTTGTCGGAACAGCCGTGCCGTGGGGTACCAAAGGGTGGTTTCGGGTTCACGTCCCCAGCGCCAGTCTGGAGAAAACGGCAGCAGAACCCACGTCGGCAGTCCCAAGGCAAGGGCCAGATGCGCTGGCGCGGTATCAATGGTCACGATAACGTCCATGGCGGCAGCCAACGCAGCGGTGTCTGCGAAGTCCGCAATATCGGCTGTGAGGTCGCAGACCCGAGGATCATCGGACAGTTGTGTGGCTTCGTCTGGCGTGATGTCGATTTGCAAGGGAAAGAGGCTGGCCTGTGCGGGTAAATGGGCGAGCAAATCGGCCAGGGGTAGAGAGCGCTTCAAATGCGTTCCAGGGCGCGTTTCGGCGCGTCCACGCCAAGCCATACCGATTCGGGGAGAGGCGATTGTTTCCAAACGTGGAGCCCAAATGTGCTGTGCGTCTTCTGGAACCGAGAGATATGGCGCCCCGGATGCGGCGATGGCTGCGGCGGACAGGTTCAAAGCGTGTGGTAAATCGGGCAGGGCGCACGCTGCGTCTGCGGTGTCTGCGTTGGTGGAGACCTGAGCGATGTTGGGGATGTTCCGCAACAGGCGGAGCAAGGGTTCTGGGGCCTCGACGATGACACGGTGCGCGTGTATGGCGGCGGTCGTGATGAAGCGGCAAAATTGCAGCGTGTCGCCAAAGCCTTGTTCGGCGTACAGCAGCAGGGTCCCGCTGGGCAACGGCTCTCCGTCC
>JAFGWD010000087.1 GCA_016937315.1 Rhodospirillaceae bacterium | reverse complement strand
TTCCACGACGGCATCAATCACACGCTCTCGAAGGTCCTGAGAATAGGCTTTCGGCATCCCATGCTGGCCTCCTCTCCCAGCCAGCATGTTGAATCAGATTTTCCCTCCGAAGGGAATCCTATTTCCGATTCAACCTATTCGCAGAACGCTCTAGGCAGTGGCGACTACACCATGTTGGGCACCCAAAAGGAACAGGCTAAGAACAAAAAAGTCTGACATCCAACTTTTTCAGAGTCTGACAACGCCCAACTGTTCCCAATTCGTTCCAAACATAAACCCCCGAAAACGTAATGTTTCCGGGGGTTTAGAATGGTGAGCGCGGCGGGATTCGAACCCACGACCCGCTGATTAAAAGTCAGCTGCTCTACCAACTGAGCTACGCGCTCTCAACCGCCCGCTGGTGCGGGGGAACGCGGAACATAATCGCCACGCTCCCTATGGTCAAGTCGGAATTCAGGCAATTCTTATTTCATGTCCTTCATGCGTTCTACATCCGCCATAACCTTGACGGAAATCATCGCCGTTGGATTGTCGACGCTGCCGTTCATCGCAGCCGATCCTTGTTTGATCTTGTCAACGTTGTCCATGCCTTCAACCACCTGGCCCCAAATCGTGTATTTACGATTCAGCCACGAAGCGGCATCCAGGCAGATGAAGAACTGGCTGTCGGCACTGTCAGGGTTGTTGGTCCGCGCCATGGAGACGGTCCCTCGGACGTGCTTTTCCGTCGAGAATTCGGCCTTCAGCTTTTTGCCGGACCCACCCGCACCAGTACCCTGGGGGTCGCCAGTCTGCGCCATGAAGTCCGGGATCACACGGTGGAACACCAATCCGTCATAGAATCCTTCACGAACCAATTCCTTGATCCGTGCCACATGATTGGGGGCAAGGTCGGGACGCATGGCAATCACCACAGGGCCGCTCGGCAGGTCCATGATCAGTGTGTTTTCCGGGTCCAACTGTGCAGCCTCGGCCTGATTCTCGCTCACCCAAAGTCCTCCCATACTCAGTATAGCAACCACCGCCAAGCTCATCGCCCGGCGTGTCCATGTTCGATAATGACTCATGACTTTCCGCATTGTTCCGCCTCTTCCTGGAAACGTTTTGACAGATCTTTTTGTACCTCTGGTGGTACAAATTCCCCAACGTTTCCCCCCAGGCGCCCAACTTCCTTAACAAAACGCGAGGAAATGAACTGATTGCGCTCTGAAGCCATCAGAAATACGGTTTCGATATCGGAATTCAAACGCACGTTCATACCGCACATCTGAAACTCGTATTCGAAATCAGAAACCGCACGCAGCCCCCGGATGATGAACTTTGCGTCGCAATCCAGAGCAAAATTCATCAACAAGTTTCCGAAAGGTCTGACTTCCGCCGTTTTGCCAGGAGGCAAATTCAGCGCCATGACTTCGCGATGGGCCATTGCCACGCGTTCATCCACCGAAAACATCGGTGACTTGCCGGCACTGACCGCGACACCGACGATCAAATGATCGACCAATCGCAACGAGCGGGTCACGATATCAAGGTGCCCGTTGGTGATTGGATCGAACGTCCCAGGATAAATACCAATCCCGACGGACATGGGCACAGCTCCCCCTGCTTTGAGATCACGCGTATCGGCCTTTCACCGGCGCAATCGGTCTACTCATCATTGTCCGGCGTATCGCCGGACGGCTCCTCCGCGCTCCCCAGCGCATCGGACGCCTCATTCACGTCATCGGCAAAGTCTTCCCCGTCGTCTTCCATGTCGGCATCATCCAAGCGTGTCGCAGAAACCACACGCTCGTCTTCCGCCGTTCTGAACAGGGTTACGCCTTGCGTTTTCCTGGCCGCAATGCGGATATCATGCACCGGCATCCGGATCAACTGTCCGCCGTCACTGACCAGCATGACTTGATCGGAATCTTTAACCGGGAAGCTGGCGACCACGTCGCCATTGCGATCCGTGGCGTCAATATTCATGATTCCCTGGCCGCCGCGTCCTGCAATACGATAATCGTATGCAGAGGTACGTTTGCCATAGCCATTGGCGGTGATGACCAGCATGAACTGCTCACCGTCCCGCATTTCCACGAAAAGGTCATCGGCGATGATCGACGAAGGATCGACCGTCGATTCCTCGCCTTCGGCGGCGGCATGTTCCACCCGGCGACGTTTCAGATAGGCCTCACGGGTTTCGACGTCATAGCTCGTGTGTTTCAACACGGTCAGGCCGATGATTTCATCCTCGGCTGCGAGTTTCAATCCGCGCACGCCGGTAGAGGTCCGTCCTGCAAAGACACGCACTTCGTCAATGGGGAAGCGGATGCACTTGCCCCGGCGCGTGGACAAGAAAATATCGTCGTCGCTGGAGCAATTGCGTACCGAGATCAGTCGGTCACCATCGTCCAGCTTCATGGCGATTTTGCCATTGGACATGACGTTGCCAAAATCCGACAGGCGGTTGCGCCGTACATTGCCATGCGCGGTGGCAAAGGCGATGTACATTTTCTCCCATTCCGTCTCGTCCTCTGGCAGTCGCAGAATCGCGGCGACGGTTTCGCCTTCCTTCAAGGGCAGGAGATTAACCAAAGGCTTGCCACGTGATTGGGGGTTGCCCAAGGGCAGTTTGTAAGCCTTGAGTTTATAGGCCATACCGGTCGAAGTGAAAAACAGCAGCGGAGTATGGGTGCTGGCGGAATAGACCCGTTGCACGTAGTCCTCGTCGCGGGTAGCCATACCGGTTCGGCCACGACCGCCACGTTTTTGTGCGCGATACGTGGACAGCGGCACACGCTTGACATAGCCCTTGGAACTGTAGGTAACGACCATGTCTTCACGCGGGATCAGGTCCTCAATGTCATGTTCGAATTCATTTTCTTCAAACATGGTACGACGTGGGTCCGCATAAAGCGTTTTGACTTCGACCAATTCGTCACGGACGATGCCGTAAAGCTTTTCCCGAGACCGTAGCGTTTCGAGGTAGTCCTCGATTTTCAAACCGATTTCGCGGATTTCGTCGTGCACTTTGTCACGTTCCAAACCGGTCAAGCGGTGCAGGCGCAGATCCAAAATTGCCCGGGCTTGTGCTTCCGACAGGCGGTAGGACCCATCCACCACATTGCGGCCTGGCTCATCAATCAAGGCAATCAAAGGCTCGACATCGGCGGCGGGCCAGTCTTGCGCCATCAAGCCTTCTCGTGCCGCATTGGGATCGGCAGCGGAACGGATCAGGATGATGATTTCGTCCAGGTTGGCGACGGCAATTGCCAAACCCACCAACAGGTGCGCCCGGTCACGGGCCTTTGCCAATTCAAACTCGGTGCGGCGACG
>JAFGWD010000086.1 GCA_016937315.1 Rhodospirillaceae bacterium | reverse complement strand
CTGAATGCCTTTCCTCCGCTGTTGGTGGCGTTGGCTACCGGTTTTGCACTGATGATTCTGGCCGATTTGCCTCCCATTGCCACCTTCAAGCGGGTGGCGATGATGGATGGCTTTATCATTTTCATGCTGGTGCTTTTGCCCTTTACCACGCCGGGGGAAGCGGTGCTGACGGTGGCGGGCTTTCCCGCCTCGCGGGAAGGTTTCGTTCTGGCGGGACGCATCGCGCTTAAGGCCAACGCCGTCGTCCTAGCGGCGATGGCTCTGGTCGGGACCATGGAGCCGGTGACCCTGGGGCATGCGCTCTATCGCCTCAAAGTGCCGGAGAACCTTGTCCTCCTGATGTTGTTTACGGTGCGCTATATTGAGGTGATCCACCAAGAATACCAACGCATGCGTTTGGCGATGCGGGCGCGTGGTTTTCGCCCGGCCAATACCTGCCACACCTATAAAAGCCTCGGCTATCTGATCGGCATGATGCTGGTTCGGGCGCTGGAACGGTCGGACCGCATTCGTGCGGCGATGAAGTGCCGGGGATTCTCTGGACGGCTAGAGATTCTCGACACGCTTCGTTATCGGCGGCGTGATGGGGCGTTTGCCGTCCTTGCGGTGCTTCTACTCGGCGGATTGCTGTTTATGGAGTGTGCCTATGTCCTTGTTTTTTGACTTGAAGGGTATCCATTTCGGTTATCCCGGACGCCCGGAGGTTTTGCATGGTATCGATCTGACCCTCGCGCCGGGGGAACGGTTGTGCCTGACGGGTTTCAACGGTGCGGGTAAAAGTACACTGCTGCATATTATGGTTGGTTTGCTTAAGCCCTCGGCGGGAGAGGTCATCGCCTTCGGCACACCGCGCCGGACCGAGGCCGATTTCCGTGAAGTGCGCTGCCGTGCCGGTTTGGTCTTCCAGGACCCGGATGATCAGTTGTTCTGCCCCACGGTGGCTGAGGACGTGGCCTTTGGCCCGCTCAACCTGGGCAAGTCGCGAGATGAAGCGGCGGCGATTGTTGATCGGGTGCTGGAGCGATTGAGACTGAGCGCCTTTCGCAACCGCATCACCCACAAACTATCGGGCGGCGAAAAGCGTTTGGTCACTCTGGCGGCGGTGCTGGCGATGGAACCGGACGTGCTGCTGTTGGACGAACCCACCAACGCGCTGGACGAGGACACCACCGAACGCCTGGTGGAAATCCTGTGTTCGTTACCGCAGGCGATGGTGATTGTCTCCCACGATCCTCATTTTCGTAAACAGGTGGTGACGCGTTCGGTGCGGCTGGAACATGGCTTGTTGGTTGCGCCAGGCGGTGGCCCCGAACATGAATGCTGCCGTGCGGTCGCACAATGAACGGTTTTTTGATGTGGGGATGTATCCCCTCCTCCTGGATAGGACAGGCCGATGTCTCATACCCATGAAAGCCATGCGGACGTGGTTAAACGTTTGAAACGCGCCGAAGGTCACCTGCGTGCGATCATCGCGATGATTGAGGACGGGCGTCCCTGTCCCGAGGTGGCGCAGCAGATGCAGGCAGTGGAATCCGCGCTGCATAGCGCGAAGCAGACCTTCATCCGTGACCACATTGATCATTGTTTGGAATCGCATTTGGCCGAGGGGCAGGACCCGGCGCAGACCCTGCGTGCGTTTCAGGCTATCGCGAAATACCTATAAGGCGAGGATAATCAACCATGGATTTGATATCTCTGATTGAAGCGGGAGCAAGCTCTCCCCTGACCCTGTTCTTTGCCGCGCTATTGCTGGGCGGCTTGCACGGATTGGAGCCTGGGCATTCGAAAACGATGATGGCGGCTTTCATCATCGCGGTGCGCGGCACCCCGGCACAGGCGGCGTTGCTGGGGGTTTCGGCGGCGTTGTCGCATACGGTGATCGTTTGGGTGTTGGCGATTCTTGCCCTGCTTTATGGCGATGCTCTCATTGCTGAAAGGTTGGAACCTTGGTTCATGATCGGTTCTGGTCTGGCGGTGGTGGTGATGGGGGGGTGGATCTTCCTGCGCTCCCGTTCCCTGCACCACCACAATCATGATCATGGGCATCACCACGATCATGATCACGATCACGATCATGACCTTTCGCACGTTGGAGCGGACGACGCCCATGCCCGCAGCCATGCGGCGGAGATTGAACGGCGCTTTGCGGGCGGTTCCACCACCACTGCACAAACCATCCTGTTTGGCCTTACCGGTGGCATGATTCCTTGCCCAGCGGCGATTACCGTGCTGATCCTATGCCTGCATTTGAAGAAGTTTACCTTGGGAATTATCCTGGTTTCGGCCTTTAGTTTCGGTTTGGCGCTGACCTTGGTTGCGGTTGGTATGGCAACCGCGATTGGTCTGCGCTATGCCCGTGCCCGTACCCATCGGCTGGATGCTCTGTTCGCGGCGGCACCCTACGTTTCAGCGCTGCTGATCGGTCTGATCGGTGCGTTTATGGCGTGGTCGGGGTACGTTCACCTGGGTGAATGAGCCGATTGAAGTGTGTGCTCGGCCAGAATTGGCCGGGCTTTGGTTGGGGGTCAGATCGGGATGTCGAACGCATAATTTAAGCACGAGCCGTCTTCGTGCCAGCCCATGCGTTCATGGAGACGCAGAGACGCGGCGTTGCGGCTGCGGACGAGGGACCACAGAGAATCGAACGCCATTTCGCGATAAAGATCGATAGCATATCCGCTGATCCATTCCGCTAACCCTGTTCCCCACCATGGGCGTAGGACGGCAACACCGGAGAACAGTGGGCTTTGGGTCCCCTCGGCGTAGGCGACAATTCGCCCGGAGGCGTCGTCGCGAGCATAGAGCATCCATGTATTGTCGACCACGACCAGTTTTATGATGTGGTCGCCGGTAAACGTAATGCATATGCCCTCGTTGGCGTAGGCTTGGTTGTAGAATGCCGCCAGTTCCTCACCGACCTTGCGGTCCAGGTGGTCCCGGTCAAAGCGATACAGGGTGATCCCGGGAACCTGATGATAGGTGTATGGCTTACCGTTCCATGCAAAGCGGAAAGAGCGTTTTTTTTCGATTTCGGTGAAACCGCATGCGTCCAGAAACGGTATGATGTGGTGGTGTTCAGGCATCACCAGAACGCTCTGCCGTGTTAGGTTTTGGCGGCGGAAGGCTGCAGTGATTTCTTGATGAAGGGCGGTCCCCACGCCTTGCCGACGGCAATCCTCATCGACGGAGAAAACGACACTGCGGCAGGTGGCCGAAGAAAAGGGCCGCCAGTTGGAGAAGGCGGAGCCGACCATCCGCTCATCCTGAATGGCGAGGACGAAAGCATCCAGGTTCTTGCTGTGGTCCTCCAGGACCGAGCGCCAGAATGCATGATAGGAGGATTGGGGATCGTTACATCCCCACGCATCAAGCGAGCGGCAGAGCACGTCACGCATGGAGGCCGGATCGTATTCGGCAACGATGAGGCGGTCATGGTCAATCTGCATGGGAACGGAGACTTCTCGCCTTTATTGAAAAGTGCGATTGCCGGATATCCGGCAATCGCAGTAAATCCACGCAGCGTTCCCTTGTGGGGAGGCGAGAGGTTTGTCCTGCCAGAGAAGCCCTTAGGCCTACGCCCGCTGTGCTGGACACCAATCCAGGGTCGGGCGTAAGCGGGGCGCAATCACGGCTTAATGTGCTAAATCTTCGTCGCTGATGCGGCAAGGTATACATGGGCCCAGCGGGTATGCGCTCATTGCTCCTTGCGCCAAGTTCTCGTCGTCCGAGATTGTGCAGGGTGGGCACGGTGGGTATGTGCTCATTGCTCCTTGCGCCAAGTTCTCGTCGTCCGAGATTGTGCAGGGTGGGCACGGTGGGTATGTGCTCATCGCTCCTTGCGCCAAGT
>JAFGWD010000085.1 GCA_016937315.1 Rhodospirillaceae bacterium | reverse complement strand
GTCAACGACGACGCGGCAACACTTTCCGCATTGTTCCGTGCCTTGGTGTCCATCGGCGTAAAGCCATATTATCTGCACCACCCTGATCGTGCCGCCGGAACCACGCATTTTCGCGTGCCATTATCCACTGGTCGTGCCCTCGCCGAAACCTTACGCGCCACCTTGTCCGGACTGGCACAACCAACCTATATCCTCGACATTCCAGGCGGCTACGGTAAGGTTTGGGCCAGCGATTCCTTCATCACGCCAGCCCCCCATGGCGACGGCTGGACACTCCGCGCCCCGGACGGATCGTGTCACAATTACCCAGCCGATCCGCAGACCGCCGCAACGAGAGTTGCCCCACACGCCGCAAAGTGATAGGGTCCGCGCCGCCGTGAGGGGTATGTCCCCTTCGACCACCCACGCAACCGATAGCGATCGCACATGAAAATTCAAGCCAATACCATCCGCCCCGGCATGGTCATCGAGCACAATGGCCGCCAATGGTCGATTTTGAAGATCCAGTTGATTCAGCCTGGTAAAGGCGGCGCTTTCATTCAGGTGGAAATGCGCGATCTGGAGACCGGCAACAAAACCAATGAACGCTGGCGCACCGCAGACACCGTAGAAAAACTGATGGTCGAAGAACGTGACTGCCAGTATCTGTTCGCCGATGGCGACATGCTGACTTTTATGGACAACGAAACCTTTGACCAGTTTGCTTTGTCTCGTGAAGCCGTCGGCGACCCTGCCGCGTTTCTGCAAGATGGCATGCAAGTGGCTGTCGAATCCATCGAAGGCAAGCCGGTGTCCTGCACCCTGCCGCAGAATGTGATCATGGCCGTGGCCGAATGCGAACCCGCCGTCAAGGGACAGACCGCCGCGTCGTCGTACAAGCCGGGTATTCTGGAAAACGGCTTGCGTGTGATGATTCCGCCGTTCGTCTCGCAAGGTGACCGGATCGTCGTCAACACCACAGACTGCACCTATGTGGAGCGGGCGAAGGGTTGACCTTCGCCTTTTCCTCCCAACGTATTGTTTTTCCCTGCTCTGTCCCGTGAAGGGTGCCGATGGCTGCCTTGTCTCCTCTTATGAACGTCATGATCTCCGCCTCACGCAAGGCGGCTCGGACTCTTACCCGCGACTTCGGCGAAGTCGAAAACCTCCAGGTTTCGGTCAAGGGACCAAGCGACTTCGTCTCCGCTGCCGATCAAAAGGCCGAACGCACCTTGCAACAAGAACTGTCCAAAGCGCGTCCGCGCTTCGGCTTTCTGTTGGAAGAAAGCGGTGAAATCCCCGGCGAAGACCCCAACAACCGGTGGATCATTGATCCCCTGGATGGCACCACCAACTTCTTGCACGGGCTGCCACATTTCGCGATTTCCATTGCTTTGGAGCGCGAAGGACAAATTGTCGCGGGACTCGTCCATAACCCCATCAGCGACGAACTGTTCTATGCCGAAAAGGGAACCGGTGCGTTCCTGCTGTCGCCATCCCACGAAAGCCGCTTGCGGGTCTCTGCACGCGCACAATTGGAAAACGCGGTGGTCGGAACCGGCATTCCGCATCGTGGTCGTGGCGACGCAGACCGCTTTTCTGGGCAACTGTCACGAGTCATGGGACAGGTTTCCGGTGTGCGCCGCTTTGGCTCGGCGTCCTTGGATCTCGCCTTCATCGCGGCAGGACGCATGGATGCCTATTGGGAAGAGGGCCTGAAGCTCTGGGACATCGCAGCGGGCGTCCTTTTGGTGCAGGAAGCCGGTGGCGTCGTCCTCGCCACCGACGGCAGCGCCAATCCCTTGATTGCCTGCAATCCTCTGGCCACCAACCGCAAATTACAGGGACCGATGACGCGCCTGCTGCGTGGGGTCTAGGACGTAAACCTGACCCAGGCGTGTCCAAACGCAATGTCATGCAACAATCTCGGGCTTTACGAAAGCCTTGAGGATTGAGTATGGTAGGGACGATCGTGCGGCGCCATAAGATGCGTGCGTCGCCGAAACCTGGGGGAGGCGACACGGTGGCGACAAGAACAACACGGCCTTGGTTCTGGTTCGCTGGAATGGCGCTGATGGCAACTCTGCCCCAAACGGCTGAGGCTGTGGTTGTTATCGGTGGCGGCGGTCCAGATGTAGTGGTGGATTCGACCGCCTTTGACTCTCCCAAAGGCCAAGTTGGATCTGTCTCTCGCCCAGCTCTTTTGATGCCCGGAGAATCCCGGAACCTGCAAGAACGAGTCATCCTCTCCCCCCCAAATGGCGGCAAAAGGATGGGGCTCTCCCTGGTTCCACAGCGCAACTCCGACGATCACCGCCTGCTGGTGCCCAATTCTTCTACACAACGCATCCACCTGACCCCACCAACGGGCACGTCGTTTCGTTTGGCTCCACCCAGTGGCACACAGATTCACCTAACCCCGCCTGGCGGTGCGCGAGTCCACCTGACACCACCGGGAAGCCAGCGCCTCAACCGTCAAGCTTCTCCGGCCAAAAAACCGATTCGCAATGCCAAGCGCATGGATAAGGCAACTCCGATCACGGACATGCCCGTCATGCCGGACCCGCCAGAAACCGAGCGCCCCGCAAAGCTACCAGCAGGGGTAAAACCGGTCCCGACGGATACCGCACAACCCATGTCACCACCGCAGGAATCTGAATCCCTGGCTCCAGCGTTAGAAACGGCGGCGGCACCATCGGCAACGACCGAGACCACGCCCATCACGCCGACCGCTGTTGTGACGCCGCCCTCCGCTCCCGTCACAGAGATCCCGGCCCCTCCTTCTGCTGCCGTGACCGTCGTTCCCAAGGCACCGCCGCCCCTGGCCGCTCCGACTCCAGCTCCGGCCACCTTGTTGATGTCCGTGCCAGAAGCGCCAACTCCAGCGCAGCCGCCC
>JAFGWD010000084.1 GCA_016937315.1 Rhodospirillaceae bacterium | reverse complement strand
GCGATTGGCGTTGATCATGAATAAGGCGATGATATCGGAGAGGGTGCCCTCCTCGATTTGGATGTTGCCGTCCATGTAGCCTTCACCGAAGGCCAAAGCCGGATGCCAGGGCAGGCGGCGGATCACCTTGGGGTTTGTGAAGTGGAGGCGAACCGGCTTTGGGCGGGCCTCGGGCGGTAAGGCGTCAAAGGGCTCGCCCTGGATGTAAAAAGTTCTTCCATTCGGCAGGATAACCGTCAGGTCGCCCAGATAAATCAAACGCCGCAGAAACAGTTCCAACAGCATGTGTCGCTTCCCCATGGCGCAAAGTCTCTGGCCATATGGCCGCGTCTTTGCTTCTTTCCGATATGCGCACGGAATCTGGATTGTGCAAATGTCTGTGACATTTTTATGCCAAATGCGGGGAAACGTTTTCCTCGTGTGGGTTACGCGTTGCAGAGATTCGTCGAGTGTGACAGCACTAATGACCTTGTTGTGTTCGTTTTGGAGGCCGAGGTGACCCAGAAGTCCACAGCCGGAACGACCACTGCCTTTGCAGTGCTCGCGGCTTTGAGTTTCTGTCATATGCTCAACGATATGATGCAGTCGTTGCTGGCAGCGATTTATCCCATGTTAAAGGCCGATTACGGTCTGGATTTTGGGCAGATTGGCTTGCTGACTCTGACCTTTCAGTTGACCGCATCTTTGTTGCAGCCGTGGGTTGGGTTTTATACCGACCGTCATCCTAAGCCGTTTTCCTTGGTCGCGGGGATGTTCTCGACCTTTATCGGGCTGTTTCTTCTGGCCACTGCGTCCAGTTATCCGTTGTTGTTGATCGGCGCGGCGGTGGTGGGCATGGGGTCTTCAGTCTTTCATCCGGAATCGTCACGAGTGGCGCGTATGGCGTCCGGTGGGCGGCATGGCTTGGCACAGTCCTTGTTCCAGGTTGGCGGTAATTCCGGTACGGCTCTGGGGCCATTGTTGGCGGCGCTGATCGTGGTGCCGCGCGGACAAGGCAGTGTCGCATGGTTTTCCGTTGCGGCATTGCTGGCTATGGTGATTCTGTGGCGGGTCGGGCAGTGGTATCGAGATACCCGTGCGGCGCGGGCAAAGGCCGCTGCCGCCGCGCCTGTAGGATTGGTTCTGCCGCGTCGCAAAGTGATGATGACGCTGGGGGTTCTGGCGTTGTTGGTGTTTTCTAAGAACGTTTATATGGCGAGCCTGACCAGCTATTACACGTTTTACCTGATCGAGACCTTCCACCTGTCGGTACGGCAATCGCAGGTGTATTTGTTCATTTTCCTGGGTGCTGTGGCGGTTGGCACGTTGATCGGCGGGCCGGTGGGCGACCGCTTTGGGCGCAAGCTGGTGATCTGGTGCTCGATTCTCGGTGTGCTGCCTTTTACCCTGTTGTTGCCCTATGCCAACCTGTTTTGGACGCCGATTTTGACGGTGATCATCGGGTTGATCCTGGCCTCGGCATTCTCTGCCATCGTTGTCTATGGGCAGGAACTGGTGCCTGGCAAGGTGGGGACCATTGCCGGTCTGTTCTTTGGCTTTTCCTTTGGCATGGGTGGGCTGGGCGCGGCGGTTCTGGGGCAGGTGGCAGATGTGCAGGGGATTCGCTTTGTCTATCACCTGTGCGCGTTCTTGCCGGCGATTGGTCTGATGACGGTATTCCTTCCGAACATTGAAAAGACTCGTTTGGAAGCCCGACGCAAGGCGCAAGCGGCGGAATAACGCCGCGTCAGCGTCCGAACAGACGATCGATGTCCGACAATTTTAATGCGACCCAGGTCGGGCGGCCGTGGTTGCATTGTCCGGCGCGTGGGGTTTGTTCCATTTGTCGCAGCAAGGCGTTCATTTCCTCCACCGACAGGCGCCGTCCGGCGCGGACCGACCCGTGGCATGCCACGGTGGCCAGCACCCGATCCAAACGGTCGGACAGGGCGGAGGCGTCGTCCCATTCGGTCAGGCTGTCGGCTAAGTCCTGGATCAGGGCGCGGACGTTGGGGGCTCCCAAAGACGCTGGGAGTTCACGCACCACCACGGCGGTCTTGCCAAAGGCCTCGACAATCAACCCCAAGCTTGCCAATTCAGCGGCTCGGGCAGTGATTCGGGCGGTTTCCACCTCCGACAGGTCCACCACTTCGGGCAAAAGCAGAACTTGCCTGATGACGCCGTTGGTGGCCATTTCGGCCTTCATCTTTTCCAAGACGATGCGTTCGTGGGCGGCGTGTTGATCGACCACCACCAATCCGTCCGTTGTTTGCGCGACGATATAGGTTTCATGAATCTGAGCCCGTGCTTGGCCCAAGGGGTATTCATGAGGTTGTGGCTCGGCCTCGACCCCACTGCTGCCGCGTGGGTTGCCTCCAGGCGGTAAAGACAAACCGGGCAGGGATTCGGCCAGGCCGAGGGGGGACGGTGCTTGAAAAGCTAGAGCGGCGTCCAGCGTGGTGCGTGGATTGTGCCCGCTGCCGAGGTGCCCGCCTCCGGGGTGCCCGCCGCCCATTGGGTGGAAGGCGGACAGCATAGAAGACCCGGCATCGGCAGCACGGAAACCGGCTTGTCCAATGGCGGATTTCAGGCCAGAGACAATCAAAGCCCGCACCAAGCCAGGGTCGCGGAAACGCACCTCGGCCTTGGCGGGGTGGACGTTGACGTCAACGAACTCTGGATCAACGGTCAGGAACAGCGCAAGAACCGGGTGGCGATCATGGGCTAGCACGTCACGATAGGCACCGCGCACCGCGCCCAGCAACAGGCGGTCACGGACTGGGCGGCCGTTGACGAAGAGGTATTGGTCTTGCGCTGTGCCTTTGTTGAAGGTCGGCAGCCCTGCGTATCCCGTCAGGCGCAATCCTTCGCGGATGATGTCTACCGGAACCGCATTTTCGGCAAATTCGCGGCCCAGAATTTTGCGGAGTCGGGCAAGACGAGCATCGAACAAATCGCCGCTTTCCGGCGGAACATTCAAACGGTCGCGGCCATCGTCGGAAAAGGAAAATCCCACCTGAGGGTGCGCCATCGCCAGCCGTGTCACCGCATCCAGGGCGTGGTTTGCCTCGGTGCGCGGCGACTTCAGGAACTTTAGGCGGGCCGGAGTGGCAAAGAACAAATCGCGGATTTCAACGCGGGTGCCTTCGGCGTGGGCGGCGGGCTCGGGTTCTCCCTTGACGCCACCTTCAACGGCCAGAGTCCAGGCGGTTTCGGCCCCTGGCGGACGCGATGTCAGGATCAGCCGCGCCACGGCACCAATGCTGGGCAGGGCCTCGCCACGAAAACCAAAGTGGTCAATGTGGGTCAAGTCTCCGGTGGGCAGTTTGGATGTGGCGTGGCGCTCGACGGCCAAGGTCATATCGTCTGCCGTCATACCGCGCCCATCGTCGGTGACGGCGATTAAGGTTCGCCCGCCGTCGCGAATCGCCACGGCAACCCGCGAGGCCTCTGCATCCAGGGCGTTTTCGACGATTTCTTTCAAGGCCGCCGCCGGACGTTCCACCACTTCGCCGGCGGCGATACGGTTGACGAGATCGGGGGGGAGAACGCGGATACTCACCCTTCGCCGCCTCCATTTTCGCCACTGCCTTCGCCAATCGCGGTGTCGTCGGCGTCGGCATCACCGTCATTGGCATCACCGACGCTTTCCGGTGCGCGGAGGGCGCGGACCAAGTCGATCAAGGCGGCGGTGGACCCATCGTGTGTGGCGGAGGTTTCGCCTCCCTGTAACTCAGGCAGAATGGCGCTGGCTAAAGTCTTGCCCAACTCGACGCCCCACTGGTCAAAGGCGTTGATGCCCCAGATGATGCTTTGCACGAACACCTTGTGCTCATACAGCGCGATCAACATGCCCAGAGTTTTCGGGGTCAGGCGTGGCAACAGCAGAGTGGTGGAGGGGCGATTGCCGGGAAAGGTTTTGTGCGGGGCAAGGCGTGCGGCCTCTGCTGCGGGAACGCCGCGTGTCAGCAAAGCCGTCTCGGCGTCCTCGCGGGTGCAGCCGCGCATCAAGGCTTCGCTTTGGGCCAGCGCATTGGAGAGCAGTATTGGCTGGTGATCGGCGACTTCATACTGTGAATGGGCGACGATGATGATGTCGCAGGCGATGTCCCGCGTGCCTTGGTGCAGCAGTTGGTAGAATGAGTGCTGCCCGTTGGTTCCGGGTTCGCCAAACAGAATCGGCGCTGTGGTCACGGCAACCGGTTGTCCCTCTTTGGTGACGCTCTTGCCGTTGCTTTCCATTTCCAACTGTTGCAGATAGGCGGGAAAGCGTGCCAGCGATTGGTCATAAGGCAACACGGCGGCGGCGGGGATGCCGAGGATGGTGTGGTTCCAAATGCCGACGAGAGCCAGAAGAACCGGCAGGTTGTCCAACATCGGTGCCGATTGGAAATGTTCGTCCATGGCAAAGGCCCCTGCCAGCAGATCACGAAAGGCCTCCATGCCGGCGAACAGTGCGATGGAGATTCCCACGGCTGACCACAAGGAATAGCGCCCCCCCACCCAGTCCCAAAACGCGAACATATTGTGGGGGTTTATGCCAAACGCGGATACCGCCTCGGCGTTGGTGGAGACCGCGACAAAGTGCTGGGCGACGGCCGCTTCTCCTAAGTGGCGGATCAGCCAGTCGCGGGCAGTGGTGGCGTTGCGCAGGGTTTCTTGGGTGGTGAAGGTTTTCGAGGTGATGATGAACAGCGTGGTTTCTGGGTTTAGACCGCGCAGGGTTTGGGTGATGTGTGTGGCATCGACGTTGGAAACGAAATGCACAGCGAGGCCGTCGCGGGCATAGGGAGCCAACGCCTGACAGACCATAGCGGGACCGAGATCGGAACCGCCGATGCCAATGTTCACAATGTCGGTGACGGCCTTGTGGGTTGCCCCCTGCCACGTGCCGTCGCGCACCTGGGTCACGAAGTTCGCAACGTGGTCTAGGACGGTGTGGACCTCGGGCGTGACATTGGTCCCGTTGGTACGCATGGCGTGGTCACCGGGGGCACGCAATGCGGCGTGAAAAGCGGCGCGGCCTTCGGTGTGGTTGATGATCTCGCCCGCGAACATGGCCGCGATGGCTTGCGGCAGGCCGCATTCTTCCGCCAGATCAAACAATCCGATGAAGGTTTCCTCGGTCATGCGGTTTTTTGAAGGATCCAGTAGAAACGGTCCCTCCTCGGTATCCAAACTGGCTGCGAAACGATCAAAACGCTCAGGATCGGCGGCGAACAGGTCCGCTGTGCGGGTGGTTTCCAAGGTGCTGCGGTGGCGTCCAAGCGCACGCCATGCGGGGGTATTGGGTAAGGTAGGGAAGCAGGAAAAAGCGGACATGGCAGCACCTCGACCATTATGGCGGGACAAACCGTTTGGAAAAACGAGTCTATCAGACCCGATGCCGTGGCGTCACCCTGTCCGCGTGGTGATTCCGACGCGGGCAGGGACATAATCGGCCAGTGCGAGGCCGGAGGCCAGGCCTGGTGATTTGATGTCCTGCCAATGAACCGCGTTGGAGGGCCATGTCTTTGGCACCATTGGCGATGCCTTTTTACAGCGGAATACGATGGAAATCAGGCGCATCTGCGACGCCAGAGCCTGGGGCCCAGTCGAACAGCAAAGCCGCCGGTGTTTCTCCGGAATAGGTCATGCGGCGCTGGCCGTCTTCGATCACGGCGCTTTCGGCATGGGTCATGTCCATGCGGTGCCGTCCCGTTTGGTTGCACACAAATACGGGTAAGCCGGTTGCGGCGGAGGCCTCTTCCCACTTGCCGTTAGGCCCCATGGGTCCGGGCGGCCACGCGGCGGAGAGTGTTAGGACTTCGGCCCCGGCACTGCGAAGCGCCGCCGGATTTTCCGGGAACCAGATGTCGGCGCACACCATGACGCCAACCGCGATATCGTCACAGACAATGGGGTCGCGCGTGGTCCCCGCTTTTGACCAAGCCTCGGCGCCGCCATGGGCAATGAGTTTGCGGTGACGTCCTTTGACCGAGCCATCGGGGCCGAACACCACGCAACTGTTGTGAGGCAGCTGGGTGGTGGCATCGCGGTCAGCACAGCCCAGGAACAAGGTCAAGGCGTGGCGGCGCACCAGATCAATGAGGGGGGTTAGGTCATCTGTGGGCAGGGTAGCCACGGCGGGGTTGGTGTTGCCGTCGGCAAAGAAATAGCCCTGCAAGGCGGTTTCCGGGGTGATGATCCAGGTGGCTCCAGCTTCGGCGGCACGGTGTGTGGCATC
>JAFGWD010000008.1 GCA_016937315.1 Rhodospirillaceae bacterium | reverse complement strand
CGCCGATCCAGCGGAAATGAACGATCCCAAGATAATGAACGGCGCAATGGTTTCAGCAGAAATCTCCGTCATCGAGCTCCAGATGCCACCCTCGGCAATGGTCAGCGTGCCGAGAAAATAACCAAACGGCAATTCACCATGGCCAAAGCTTCCCGGAACCTAATGCCCAAAGAAACCATAGGCGAGAACGATACTCGCGATGGAGGGCAGAATCGCCTTAACCGAACGCCGCGCCATTTCCAGAACCGCCGCCAGCAACACCACGGCCATCGCCATTTGCAGCGGCCCCTCCAAGGAACCGTACTGATCGACGAGAGCTTCATGGTTGAGCGCGACATAGCCCGCAGAGAGCAGACTCGCCCCACCCAGGAGATACCCTCCCCAGCGTTCGACCGAGGTTCTGGCTCGCAACAGGAAGAAAATCCACGGCACCGCCAACATGAAGTGCAGCGGGCGGGCAACCAAAGACGGCACCAACCCCGCAAACACCAGATATAAATGGAATACAACGGTGGCAATCCCCAGAATCAACCGCAGCCACTCCCCCGCGACAATCTGTCGCAGGGGACGGGCAAGCGGAGCGTCGGCGGGAATATGCCGTCCCTCGTCGGGGTCGATCATTCGCCCCGCATTGTTTTCAGTGGTCATATCACTTCATGGAATCGGGGATTTTAAGGCCAATTTCGGCATAATACGTGGCGGCACCAGGATGCACCTTGGCCCCCAACAGCGGCACCATCTCTTTGGTCACGCCCTTCCACCAGGGATTGTCGGCGGCCAACTTACTCTTCCATTCCCAGAAGGTCTTGGTGATGGTGTAGGCGGTCTTATCGTCCATCGCCGCCGTACCATAGGCACCAACCGGCATCGCCAGAGTCGAGATATTTTTGTCCTGCCCCTTATAGGTTCCCGCAGGCAGGGTCAGCGGCGCATACATCGGATTCATCTTGATGATCGCGTCACGCTCGGCATCGGTGAACGACAGAATGGTCAGATCATTGGTGGTGGCAAGTTCGACCAACTGCGGTGTCGGGTGCGCCGAGCAGGTGGCAAAACCATCGATCTTGCCATTACGCATCGCCGAACTGGCCGCAGACAGCTCTACGGCTTCGACCTTCACCTTATCCGTCAGCCCCAGAACATTCAGAGCCTTGGTGACACTTTTTTCGCAAAACGTCCCCTTACCACCGGAAACGAACGTATGTCCGGCCAGATCAGGAATCGAAGTGATGCCGGTTTCGGTACGCACGACAAAGTGCACAGTAATCCCCGGAATCAAGAACAGCGCCCGGGCGGTATCATGCGGCTGACCGGCGAAAGGCTTATTTCCGGCCCGCGCATCGGCAATCAAGCTGGGGGGAGCGGTAAACAGAAAATTGCCGGGACGCACAAACGATTCTTTGACGTTCTGCACCGACCCCTGGCTTTCCTCGACGGTTGGGACGATCTCGCCCTTGCTCGCCTTTTTCATCATCTCGGCCAGTTGGACCATCATCATATAGTACGATGAGGTGGTCTTTGCCGATTTCAATGTGATTTGCGTTGCTGCCTCGGCCGGTGCAGGCAAAAAGCCCAACGCCAATCCGACCGCGCACAACACGCCAATAACAGTTTTGTTCATGTTCTGATTCCTCCGGTCTTTAATCCGTTGGGGCACGATCCAACCTCGCACATCGCGCCCAGAGTACGGGGCGGGCACAGTCTAGCCGACGTGCCCCGGATTGAAAGTCCCGTCACACACGGTTTTCCGTTTCTTGCCGCACCATGCCCCTTTTTCCACCTCAACGCCCCACTCTACAGCCGGAATGGAATGAAGAGCGCCAACCCCGGCATAAAATAGGTGCAAACCAGCACGAAGAACAACATCAGGATGAAGGGCCAGACCCCCTTGATCACCAGACCGATCGGAGATTTCGCAACGGCTTGAATCACATACAGGTTCAACCCAACCGGCGGCGTGACCAGGGCACATTCAATCATGATCATGAACAAGACACCAAACCAGATGGTATCGATGCCCATGTCAATCAGGGCTGGGTGCAAGACCGGCATCATGATCATCAGCATCGACATGGACTCCAAAAAGAACCCCATGATCAACAACACAACACAAACCACGAACACAAACGGCCCCACCGACGTGATGTTGTCGGACACCGTTTGCGCCACGTCTTGCGGAATCTGATACAGGGTAATGGCTTTTCCGAACACCGTGGCGCCAGCCATGATCAAAAAGATCGTGACGGTGGTCCGCATGGACTCCATCACCGCTTCGCTCAAACCGGTCCATGACAAGGACCGCCGCACGCCCACCACGATCAAGGCCGCGATAAAACCAATCGCAGCGGATTCCGTTGGCGTGCAAATCCCCAAATAGATGCTGCCGATCACGACCACCGCGATCCCCAACACGGGCAGAGCTTGCAACGTCGCCACACGGCGTTCCGACCAACTGGCTCGTGGCGCACGCACACAGCCTTTGCCGAACTTGCCATAAAGAAAACTGTAAGCAATGAACAGAGCGCACAGAGCCATCCCCGGCCCGACCCCAGCCAGGAACATGTCAGAAATCGAATCGTCGGTCAGCACGCAATACACGATCATCGGGATCGAAGGCGGGATCAAAATGCCAAGCGTCCCCCCCGCAGCCAACAAACCGTAGACAAAGGGTTTATCATATCCCCGCTGCGTCATTTCGCCGATGGCCACCGTGCCAATGGTTGCGGCACACGCTACCGAGGACCCGGAAATCGCCGCAAACACCGCACATGATAAAACCGTGGCAATCCCCAACCCTCCCGGCCAGTGACCCACCCAGCTCTGCACGGCCGCGAACAGGCTTTTCCCCGCGCCACCTTTCCACAGCATATTGGACATCAACAGAAACAAAGGAACCGACAACAACACAAAGCTATCGGCCAGAGAATAGAGCCCTTGCGGCACAATCAAGGGCGACATCCCGGCAAAAACCAGCATGACCAGCCCCAGACCACCCAGAGCAAAGGCCACCGGAACACCGATGAACAGCAAAACCATCATGATCGCGAGAATGGTCAACGCCGTCATTTCGCGCCCCCCACCCGAGGACAGCGCACGCCCCAGACACGGAACAACTCGACAAGTGCCTGCAACACCAACAAACCACACCCTAACGGAATAGCCATTTCCGTCATCCAGCGCGGAACCCCCATCATGGTCGAGGTATGGCGATTCTGAGCAACGGACTCCGCAACAATCGCACTGCCATAAATCACCGCAACCACGCAAAAGGCAACAATGACCAACAAGCCAATGGTATCGCTGACACGTCGCAGACGTGGCGGCATGCGGATCACGAAGAACTCAATCACAATCAAATCACGATTATGCAAGACAAAAGCTGCCGCTAAATAAGTCGCCCAGATTTGCAAAAACTGGGAAATCTCCTCGGCCCATGGCGTCGGCGAGATAAACACATACCGCGCCACCACTTCATAGGTGATCAACAGACCAACCACAAAGAACAGCCAGGCGGCAATACGGCCACATACGTCGGATATTTTATCGATGGTCGCGAACATTGCCCCATCCAGAACGAAAGTACGGTAAAGGGCGACCGTCGGCGCAGCCGCCCCTCCCCAAAAAAACGGAAGCCCTCTTTACTGTAGTTTGTGGGCTTCGTCGATCAGCTTCTGCCCCAAAGGACCGGTCCATTCCACATACTGAGCAATCACCGGCTTGGTGGCGGAGCGCCATGCCGCCCGCTCGGCGGCGGTCAACTCGACGACTTTCATCTTGGTCTTGGTGACCTTTAATGCGTCCGCCTCAATCCGCGACACTTCATCACGCAACGCGGTCTCCACACGGCGACCAGCTGTCTCAATAATCGCCCGCTGTTGATCCGACAGGCTCTGCCAAACCTTTTCATTCACGATCACAATGAACTCAACATCCGCGTTGTTGGTCACCGTCATTGCGTCCATGACTTGGTAGAGCTTCCGCGCCGGAACCGTGGTGATGCCGGTCATTCCGGCATCTACGGTGCCACGCTGATAGGCGAGAAACTGTTCAGAGCCCGACAACATGGTCGGCGCACCGCCCACCGCCTCGATAAAATTCCCCAAGGTTCTGCCAAAGACACGGACTTTTTTGCCCTTCATGTCCTCAGGCTTTTGAATCGCCTCCCCCTTGGACAGCAAGATCGAACCACCAAACGCCTGCCACCACAAAACCCGTGTCCCGGTTTTCAGGATCACTGCGTCCAGGGCAGTTCGGATCGGACTTCCCGGAGCCGTGGCCGCACGAACACGCGCCTCGGTATCGAACAGGAAGGGGACATAGAACACGTCGGCCGCTGGATCCGTGCCCGCGAACTGCGCCAGAGACACCGACCCCATATCAACCGCGCCGGACGATACCGCCTGCGGCGTTTCCGCATCTTTGTACAACTGCGAAGCCGGGTAGATCTCGATCTTCAGATCTCCCTTGGACACACTTTCGACCTCTTTCTTGAAGGCCAAAAGATTCTGTCCAATGTGGTGCTTCGCCGGCATTTGCGAAGTCAAACGCAACACTGTGGCCGCATCGGCAAAACCCGACGGCAAAACCAAACCCAGCCCAGCAAGGGCGGCAATCATCAACTTTTTCACGCGTTCCTCCACACAACCATTTTTCCCGGTGCAAAAACCAAGACCGCAGCAACGAACGAAACGATCCATCTCAGCACGCGAATTATTCAGAAGATGGCGCTTCTGAATACCGGAACGACAGAAAATGATCCACAGAAAAGCAGCCCCATGCCTATTGCCACTGAAATCAGACATCATTTCTGATGTGAAAAAGACGTCGAGAGCCACAAAATCATGCGTGGTCGCAAACACCTTCGTCGACTCATCGCTGCCGGGTGTGGCACACGCCGTTGCAACAATGTCACATTTCAACAGCATACGTTACGATACATAGTTACAGTATGTTGACACGAATTTTTATTTCCGCATATTGGCGCACGTCGGTGTTCGTGGGCCAACCCCATGAATGAAAAGGGAATCCGGTGCGGTGCAGGGGGATATGCGCCAAGACCGGAACTGCCTCCGCAACTGTGAGCGGCGAGCGAACGGCCCACATACGCCACTGGTCGAAAGACCGGGAAGGCGGGACGGACGCGATGACCCGCAAGTCAGGAGACCTGCCGACAGACATCGCTTTTCCCTGCGAGGAGGCGCAGAGAAACGGTGAGAACCGTTGCGGTGACGTATGTCGGCCGCAGCGGAGCTTCGTAAGAAACCTCCCCTCGCGGCCTGAGCTTGACACTGCGCGTGGCATCAACCCCACGTCCGCGCAATGGGGGAATAGAATGAACCTAACGACACCACAGACACGACTTTGGGCCGGAAGCAGCCTACTGTCTCTTGCTCTCGCACTCACCGCCGGGTTCGGCACTGCGGCCTATGCGGAAGACGCCGAAGATCTGGGTAAGGTGGTGGTCTCCGCCAACCGTACCGCCACACCGATCAACCAAGTCGGCAGCTCAATCACGGTGGTTACCGAAGAGGACATCGAAAAATCGCAAGCGACGACTTTGGAAGATGTTCTGATCGACGTCCCTGGTGTGTCGATCAGCAGCAACGGTGGTCCAGGCACCACCAGTTACGTTTCGATCCGCGGCATGACCGATGCACACATTCTGGTGATGATTGATGGCGTGCCTGTCGGCAACCCCTCTGGCCTCATGAAGGCGGGGGGTTACGATATGACCAATCTTCTCGCCTCCAACATCGAACGTGTCGAAGTCCTGCGCGGCAACCAGAGCACACTCTACGGCAGCCGGGCGATCGGCGGCGTAATTTCGATCACCACGAAATCGGGGAAGCACGATACAAAGGCGTTCGCTGGAAGCGCAACCCTTGAAGCTGGCACCTACAACTCCGGCAAGGGGAGCCTTAATGTTCACGGGCGGGTCGACAACACATACTATAATGTCGCCACCACAAGAACGATGAGCAGCGGTTTCGATATATCGGGTTTACGGGACGGAACGACAGAAAACGACGGGTTCGATAACCGCTCGTTCAATGCCACTGTCGGAAGCGACATCCTGCGTGATATCGGCATACTGGATAAGTTGAATATCGAGGGCACGATTCGCCATATCAACAATTGGGCGGACATAGACGGAAGCGTGTACAATTGGGGGCCCACTGACACCAATGGCAAAGGGCGCGTGCGAACGGTTGAATATGGACAGCAGATGAAATTGAACGCTGACCTGTTCAATGGACTCCTTTCGAATACACTGACCGCGAGTCGATCAAAGGTCAAAACAGATTATTTTTCATTTAACAAGACCAGAGAAAATGCAAGTTCCGAACCATACGACGGAGATATAAGAACCTATAGTTATGAAGGCGTGTTGAAGCCGGTCGATGACCACACGTTTGTCTTCGGCGTTGACCACGAGCGGGACCATATTGATGTCAGCAACATCAACAAAGCGATGGTCAACGACGCCTATTACGGCAATTACCAACTGACTCTACTGGACAAGAGACTGACCCTAACCGCTGGCATCCGCTTTGATGATCACGAAACGTTCGGCATGCACAGCACCTATCGTGGCACCATTGGTTACCGCATTCCTGAAACGGCAACACGCCTTCATGCGAGTTACGGGACCGGCTTTAAGGCTCCGACGGTTTACCAACTCTACGGGCCTGATGCCGTGTACAACATGGGGGGAGGACCGCAGACCTATAAAATCGGCAACACGAATCTGAAACCCGAAGAATCTCGAGGCTACGACATTGGTGTGGAGCAATCATTCTTCGGTGACCGGGTGGTCGCTGACGTGACTTTCTTCAACACGCGCCTCACCAACATGTTCGATTACGACCAAGCGCTTGGCTATTACAACCGTTCCTCGTCCCGTTCCTTCGGCTTTGAGGACACGCTTTCAGCACAAGTGACCAACGAGATCAAACTGACCGCGAGCCATACCTATACTCAAGCGCGTGACAACGATACCGGACAAACGCTCTCATCTTTACCGCACAACGAGGCGACTTTGCGTGCCAACTACGCCCCGGATGAGGTCAAGGGACTCGACCTTTGGGCGCGTGGCCGGTTCTCAAGCTGGCGTTACGACACAAGCCATTATAAGGCCGCGCCTTACCTCGCGGGCTGGTCGGTTTGGGACGTCGGCGGAGCCTATCAGATTACCGACTCCGTCAATGTGTTTGGACGTGTCGAGAATCTGCTTGATGCCAACTACTACACCAAAGGCTACTACTGCAATCCAGGCCGTGCCGGGTACGTCGGCATGACTGTCAAGTTCTAGAGCGCTTTTCGTTCAGAAAACACCCCTCCCCGGGGCTATTCCGGAAAGGGGTGTTCTCTCATAAGATGTCAGAGACTGTCGCCCAAATCAGCGCGGAATTTGGCCACCAGCGTGGCTTGCCAATCCGTGACGGTGCCCAGCTTGCCAAAGAAAAAGCGCAGCATTTGGGGCTCTTCCACGAACTTCAGCCCACCGATCAGGTCACGGTTTTTGTACAGCCAAACGATGCGGTCCACCGCGTACTTAACCTGAGACAAGGTGAACACACGGCGCGGCATGGCAAGGCGAAGCAATTCCATATCGGAATAGACCTCACTGCCATCAGGGTTGCGCTGTTCCGAGATCGAACCACGCTCCATACCACGCACGCCCGAGACCAGATATAATGCCGATGCCAGCGCACCCGCCGGGTACTGGGACTGCGGCACATGGGGCAGAAAGCGTTTCGCGTCAATGTGACAGCCCAAGCCACCGGGCGGGGTGATCACAGGCACACCCTGCTTCACCAACGCGTTCACCATGAACGCGATGAACAGCGGCCCCTGCGACACCATATCCTCGTCCATGGTCTCGTCCAGACCCACGGTAATCGCCTCGATCTCGCGTACTGACATGCCGCCATAGGTCAGGAAGCCCTCGTACAGCGTGATCAGCTCCCGCATTTTCAGGTAGGCCTCGCGGCTGTTGGTGCAGATGCCGCCACCCCGGGCACAGCCCAGCTTACGAGCCGAGAAATACATGACGTCGGAAAGATCCGCGAGCTTGCGTGCGATCTCGCGGATCGTCATATCCTTGCAGGCGTCCTCGCGGGTCTTGATGAAATAGAGGTTGTCGGCCAGAAGCGAAGCATCAAACACCAGCATGATGCCTGCCTTGCGGCAAATGGCGCTGACGTCCGTCAAGTTCTGGAGCGAATGGGGCTGTCCGCCGATCAGGTTGGTGCCAGTCTCGATCCGGACAAAGGCGATTTTGTCGCGTCCCTCCGCCGCAATCAAAGCGTTCAGCTTATCCAGGTCAATGTTGCCCTTGAAGGGGTGGTTGCTGGTGACCTTCAGGCCTTCGTCCCCAACCAGTTCCTCAACCCGCCCACCATTCAGCACGATATGCGCCTTGGACGTGGTGAAGTGATAGTTCATGGGCACGACTTGGCCCGGATTCACAAAGACCTGGGATAAGATATTCTCAGCCGCACGGCCTTGGTGGACCGGCAGGAAGTAATCCATGTTGAAGATTTCTTTGATCTTGGTCTCAAGCTTGGTAAAGGTCTCGGAACCAGCATAGCTGTCATCCGATTCCATCATTGCTGCCAACTGCTTGTCGCTCATCGCGTTGACGCCAGAATCGGTCAGCATGTCCAGGAAAATATCCCGGTTTTTCAGCAGAAACGTGTTGTTGCCCGCTTCACGGACAGCCTCAAGGCGGCGTTCAATGGGAACCAAACTCAGCTTCTGAACAATGCGAACTTTATGCAATTCCAGGGGAATATCCTCCCCGGAATGGAATATGACTCTGGACATCTGGCTATTCCCCCAGTTTTGACTGTAAGCAAATGGTCAACCCCCGAGTTTTCTACTGAATAAACGGTCCCGGCCAACCCTGAACACAAACCCGTCATGAAAAAACCGTGACGATCCTGACGCCTAACGCGGCCAGAGGCAACGCGAACAGTGCGGGGACCAGAGGAAAGAAGACGTCTCGTCATCAACAAAAGGCCCCCGAAACGGGAGCCCTTAGAAATATGGCGGAGGAGGCGGGATTCGAACCCCTGTCTTTAGATGTATCTCCATGTTTCTCTCTGCATCGTAAATCCGTGTTCCAAAACAGTATGTTGTAAAATCGTGTTTCTGACAGTCTCACAATGACGCCTCCAATCGCATGTTGATTTGGGGGTTTATTTGGGGGTAGGGTTTGGGGGTTGAGTTGTGGGTTGGGTTTTGGGGGTAGGAATACTGCGGGAGAAGAAACATGGCGCGCGCATCGAACAAGCTGTCTGCCTTGCTGGTTTCGAAAATCAAGGAGAAAGGCCGGTTTGCGGACGGCGGCGGCCTTTATCTGCAAGTGTCGCAGTCGGGCGGAAAGTCTTGGATTCTGCGATATATGCTGAACGGCAAGGCGCGGGAAATGGGGCTGGGTTCGGTGGCCGACGTTTCCCTTGCCGATGCCCGCAAACGCGCCGCCGAAGCCCGTGAGGCGCTATCCGCCGGGATTGACCCTCTCGCCAAGCGAACCGAGGAACGCACCCAGGCGCGTCTTGCCGAGGCGCGCGCGTTGACCTTCAACGCCTGTTGCGATGCCTATATCGAGGCGCACGATGCCGAATGGCGCAACGCCAAGCACCGGCAACAATGGCGCAATACCCTGGCGACCTATGCCGGTTCCGTGTTCGGCGGCCTGCCGGTGGCGGAGG
>JAFGWD010000083.1 GCA_016937315.1 Rhodospirillaceae bacterium | reverse complement strand
TTGATGCCATCGTCTAGAATCAAATCCGATACGGGGGAGGTTGCACGTAGCCACTTAGCGGCTGGACGAGCAGTCTACTACTGCGAAGATGCTACGGCGATGACTTGGTGAAGGAATTCCCCGACGGCCGTCGCCAACTCGTGACGATTAAAGGGGGCACCAAAGATTTCATCCGTGATTTGTGATGCATCAGCTTTGGGCCGTGAAGAGACAGTCCGGTCTCGAATGCGGAATAGGAAGAACGGACGCCGACGCCATCGCCACGACGGGTTATGCCGCCGAACTCGAATGCCCTGGACAATCGCCTCGTCTACGCCGTTGCACCATGCGCGAGGCGCGCGAAGCCGTTTTCGTCAAACGGATGATAGACGTTGAGTCGACCTGAGGTCTCGCCATTAAAGTTCAACCAGATCTGCTTTCTGAGAATGATTGGCCCCAGCACGGCGTGCGTGAAGGAGAAATGCACTTCCTCGGGGCGGGCCACTGACTCACGTTCCCAACAACGGGCAAAGGCCGGCGATATTTCGCGAAAATGCAGGATCCGCGCCGCCAGCGCCAAATCACACGGCCGCGCCGCATGCACTCCGCGTAGTGTCCCAGCCACGCGCACCAACCGATTTTCCAGTGCCGCGTCATCCTCCACCTGAAGAAAACGCCGCCATGCAGGTTCGCCAAGCATGAGCCCAACATAGTTGCGCTCCGCTTCCGGTATTTCCGCAAGGGCTAGGCCACACATCGCCTCATAGGCCCGATTGACGGAGAGGATGTCGAAATAGTCGTTCATTAAGATGGCCGGCAACGGATCGATTTGGCCAAGAAGCCGCAGCGTGTCACGGTTCACACGCATGCAGGGATCGTGGATGGGAACCGCCTCCACCCCCGCCAGTGTCATCAAATACTGCCGCTCTGTGTCGTCAAGCCGCAATGCCCGCGCCAGTGCGACCAACACCTCGCGGGAGATGCCGTCTGCCTTGCCCCGTTCGATCTTGCTGTACCAGACGGTGCTAATGCCGGCGATCACCGCCACATCCTCGCGTCTCAGCCCCGGCGTACGTGCCCGAGAGGCCTTGGAAAGGCCAATAAGCTCCGGCGCCAGGCTTTCCCGCTTTCGGCGGAGGAACGTCCCGATCTGTTTCTGTGCGGCCTCCAGCATGACGAACCCCAATCCTGATACAGATTATACGCGTCTAGATGGTTTCTTGTACGCGTTTCAACGTCTCTGTATAGCACGTCCTCGTCTTCACGACAGCCACGGGAATTGGGCAATGACGATACAGAAACACGACGACGCACAGCCGAGACCTCCGGTAAAGCAGGCACCACCTTCAACGCTGTCCACGCACGGGCTCATCGTCCTGGTGACCGGGCAATTGCTAACGCAACTTGATTTCTCCATCGTCAATGTCGCGCTCGACCGGATCGGCGACAGTCTCGGTGCGGACGCGACCGGGTTGGTGTTGGTGGTCGCGTGCTATGGGATAAGTTTCGCCACGCTGCTGGGGGCCAGCGGCCGTCTCGGAGACCGCTATGGACGCAAACGGCTGTTCTTAATTGGCTCAGTCGGCTTCTGCATTGCCTCGATGCTGTGCGGGTTGGCAACCAGCCTCGCCGCAATGCTTGCCGGGCGTTTATTTCAGGGAGCCTTTGGGGCGTTGCTCATGCCGCAGATCCTGGCGACGATCCACGCCACCCTCCAGGGGGCACGCCACAGCCGCGCCGTTGGCATCTATACCGCAGTGGCTGGGCTTTCCGTCGTCGTCGGGCAAGTGCTCGGCGGCTGGTTGGTCTCCGCCAACCTGTTCGGGCTCGGGTGGCGGCTCGGCTTCTTTGTCAACCTGCCGGTCTGCGTGCTGGTGCTGGGTTTCGGGGCCTTCCTGATTCCCGAAACGCGAGGTGACGGAACGTCGGAAGCAGACACGGGTGGGATGATGCTGTTCGGCCTATTCCTGCTTTGCCTGCTGTTGCCTGCCTCCCTCGGCAACGACTGGCCGATCATGCGTTGGCTGGTTGTCGCCTTACTGCCGTTGGGATTCGTCCTTTTGCGTGTCGAAGCTCGGTGCGAGGCTGGCGGTGGCAAGCCGTTGCTTCCGCCGTCGCTCTTTCACGCCCCTATGGTTTTGACCGGTTTTTTCGCGGAAGCGGCGGTGACGTTCTGCTATGCCGGTTATCTCTTCGTGACGGCGCTGTGCCTACAAAGCGAGGTCGGCTTTTCGCCATTACGTTCAGGCGACAGCTTCTGCGGGCTCGGTGCGATGTTCTTTTTGGGATCGCTGACCAGCAAACCATTGGGCGAACGGCTGGGTAACCACCGTGCCTTCATGTTCGGTACGGGACTCACTGTGGCGGGCATCATCGCCACAGCGTGGGCCATCCGCGCGTTCGGCCCATCTCTTGGCGTCATCCATATCATCGCCGCTTCTGGCTTGGTGGGGTTTGGCAATGCCTTCATGCTGACTTCGGCTTACCGCATCGCGCTCTCGCATGTGGAAAGACACCATGCTGGCGAGGCAAGTGTGGCTTTGGCCACAGTGCAGCAAGGCTGTTTTGCGCTCGGCACTGCGTTTGCCGGAGCGGTCTACTCCGGTTTGCTGCCTTCCGGCTATATGGAGGCCTTCGCTGGCGCGGCTTTTTCACTGTGCGTCCTTCTCATGGTCGTTGGCTGCCTGATTGCACGACAAAAAAGCCCCCCAACCGAACCTTCTTTACGCGATCTCTCCTAACAAAACTCGGTTATGGGCCACGCCCATGCGTGTCTTCATTCCCACACAGCCCGTCTCCCGACATTGCAATGTCGGGTCAAGGAGTCATACTACACCGGTTGATTCCCCCACTGTCACGAGCCCATCATGACAATACGCAATCATTACGAAACGCTTTTGGCGGCGCACTACACCTGGATGTTTGGTCGTCCGTTTGACGACAAGGTCGCCGAGCAGCGCCGCCTTTTTGAACACCTTGGTGCCTTACCTAAGGACCGGGGGTTGGCCTTCGATCTGGGTTCTGGTCCTGGTTTTCAGGCCATTGCATTGGCGGAGCTTGGTTTTACCCAGGTGATTGCGGTTGACCTCAGTCCAACGTTATTGACGGAGCTTGAACACCACAAGCAAGGACACGCGATTGAAACCCGTGAGGCTGATCTTGTTGCCACCCTTGCCCATGCCGCGCCGGAAAGCACAGACATGATCGTCTGCATGGGAGACACGCTGACGCCTTTGGAAAGCCGCGCCGAAGTGACTCGGCTTTTCGCCCACGCTACGTCTGTTCTGGCGGCAGGGGGAACGTTCGTCCTGACTTACCGTGATCTTTCGGCAGAGGTCACCGGGACGGATCGTTTCATTCCCGTGGCGAGTGATGCCAATCGGCACCTGACGTGTTTTTTGGAATACGCACCCGACACGGTGATGGTTCATGATCTCCTGCATGAGCGGGAGGGTGAGCAGTGGTCCTTCCGCGCCAGCGCCTATCGCAAGCTCCGTCTACCGGTCGATTGGGTGGCGACAGAGCTGCGGGCCGCTGGCTTCACCCGTGTCGAGGTCAAACCTGCGGGACGGCTTTCCTGCGTGCTGGCGCGAAAGACATAGGAGGCACGATGAGCGATCCTTTTGATGTCACGGGATATAAACATGTGATGAAAGCGGTTGTCACCACTGGAAATGGTGGATTTGACCGGCTTGTGTATGGTGATGTTCCGGTTCCAGAGTTGGCGGCTGGTGAGGCCTTGGTTCAGGTCTTGGCGGCAGGGATCAACAACACGGAGATCAACACGCGCCTGGGCTGGTATTCCACAACAGTCACCGACAGCACGGCGAACACTGCCCATGCGGCAGAAGCGGCTCCGGTTGCCAAATCGGATGGTGGGTGGAATGCGGCCACGCCATTTCCCCTGATTCAAGGCACCGATTGTTGTGGACGCGTGGTGGCAGTGGCTTCCGAGGATGATGCAGCGCTTGTGGGAGCGCGCGTTCTGGTACGGCCCTGCATGCGGGCGTTTGGGTTTGGTTCCCAAGAAACCGTTTGGATGGCCTCAGACTTTGACGGGGCCTTTGCACAGTATGTGAAGGTTCCGGCATCAGAGGTTTTTGCGGTATCCTGTGACTGGAGCGATGCGGCTTTAAGCTCCATCCCGTGCGCGTATGGAACGGCGGAAAACATGGTGCTACGTGCCAGAGTCGGGGCGGCGGATCATGTTCTGGTGCCGGGGGCTTCGGGCGGTGTGGGATCGGCGGTGATTCAACTGGCGAAGTTGCGCGGCGCTCGGGTCACGGCCATCGCAGGCAGAGCCAAGCTGGAACAAGTCCGCGCCATTGGGGCAGACCGTGTGGTGGATCGTGCGGCGGATATCATCGCAGAGTTGGGCGAGGATGCTGTGGACGTGGTGGTTGACAACGTGGCAGGGGCCGGATTCGGTGCGTTGCTGCGCGTGTTGAAGCGCGGCGGACGATATGTCTCCTCCGGTGCCATTGGCGGCCCCATGGTAACACTGGACATGCGGACGTTCTATTTGAAAGACATCACCATGTTGGGATGCACGGCCTGGGACGAGCCGGTCTTCCCCAATCTGATTTCTTACATTGAGAACGGTGACATTCGGCCTCTGGTGGCAAAAACCTTTCCGCTGGCACAGATTGTCGCAGCACAGCGCGAATTCCTTGAAAAAAAGCACGTCGGAAAATTCGTTTTGATCCCTCCACCGATAGAGGAATAGTTGCGCGTGCTGACTCATGACGCATCTATTTGACTCTGAGGCCGGCTTTGCCTAGCTTCGCTGTCCCCCTGCCGCGCGTGTGCGGCGGGGTCGACCCGTGATTAGGAAAGACCCGGAACATGTCCGACCTCGTTGATGCTGCGTTTTCCTCCAATGCTTGGCCCTTTCAAGAAGCCAAGGCTCTGTTGGAAAAACGACTGTTGAAACGCGGGCCAGGACAGGAAGGCGGCGAAAAGGGTTATGTCCTGTTCGAGACCGGTTACGGGCCTTCGGGATTGCCGCATATCGGCACCTTTGGCGAAGTGGTCCGCACCACTATGGTTCGGAATGCCTTGGCGATTTTGGCTCCAGGCATCAAGACGCGCCTGTTCGCATTTTCCGATGACATGGACGGCCTGCGCAAGATTCCGGACAACATTCCCAATAAAGAGATCGTAAGACCTCACCTGGGGAAACCGCTAACGCGCATTCCCGACCCGTTCGGCACGCATGAAAGCTTTGGTCATCACAACAATGCGCGATTGCAGGCCTTTTTGGATTCCTTTGGCTTTGAATACGACTTCCAAAGCTCCACCGACTGGTACACCTCGGGGCGCTTCGATGCGACACTGCTGAAGGTTCTGGCGCATCACGATGCAATTAAGGCCGTCGTATTACCAACCTTGGGTGCGGAACGACGCGCCACCTACAGTCCATTTTTGCCAATTTGCCCGGAAACTGGCGTGGTCTTGCAGGTTCCAGTGGTGGAAACCGACGTAGCGGCAGGGACCATCGTATATCGCCGCGAAGACGGCAAGCTGGTGGAAACGCCGGTAACGGGCGGTGCCGTCAAATTGCAGTGGAAGGCCGACTGGGCCATGCGCTGGGCGGCTTTGGATGTCGATTACGAGATGTCCGGAAAAGATTTGATTGATTCTGTGAAGCTGGCCAGCCGGATTGTGCGGATTTTGGGCGGCGAACAGCCACAGAACCTGACCTACGAGCTGTTCCTCGACGATAAGGGCGAGAAAATTTCCAAATCGCGGGGCAATGGCTTGGCGGTTGAGGAATGGCTGAGCTATGCGCCGCCGGAGAGCCTTTCCCTGTTCATGTACCAAAAGCCAAAGGCCGCAAAGCGGTTGTATTTCGATGTCATCCCACGGGCGGTGGATGAATATCAGAGCTTTGTCGCCGCATTTCCACGCCAGACGGACGCCGAACGCCTGAGCAACCCGGCTTGGCACATTCATAACGGCCATCCCCCGGCTGAGGCCGAGGGGGTGACGTTCTCTATGCTGATGAATTTGGTCAGCGTCTGTCACTCCGACGATCCAGCAGTGATCTGGCAATACATCAGCCGCTATGCCCCGGGAACCAATGCCAAGACGATGCCGTTTCTGAACACTCTGGTGGGGTGTGCCGCCGCCTATTACCGGGCGTTCGTGTTGCCGAAAAAGGCCTTCCGCAAGCCAACGGCGGATGAAATCATCGCATTGTCTCACCTGCGGGACGACTTAGCCAAGCAACCCACGAACGCCAGCGCCGAAACCCTGCAAACCATCGTTTATGAGGTGGGCAAGGCGCATCCCTGCTTTGCCGACTTGAAAGCGTGGTTCAAGGCGCAATATCAAATCCTGTTGGGACAAGACACCGGCCCACGCATGGGATCGTTTTTCGCCCTTTATGGTTTGACAGAAAGCATTGCCTTGCTGGACAAAGCCATCGCAGGCGAAGACCTGGGCTAGGACGTAAACTCATAAATCCCGCGTAGACCCCTTACCGGTTCATGCGGGTTTCCACCTCAGGCGAAGCGCCTGTTCACAGGATGAACGGCGATGGTATTACAAAAATCCGTCGGTGGGGCCGAAAGTTTCACAGGACGGTCATTGAGAATGCGGAAAAATTCGTACCCCATATCCGCCAGAAAATCCCAAGCCTGATTGGTGGGAATGCCTTGCCGCCCCAGAATCGTGGTGTTCATTTCCAAGATCACAGCAGGGTGAAATCGTTCCAGAGTTTGCCGCCCACCAGCCAAAACCAGGGGTTCAACGCCCTCTGCGTCCATCTTCACACAGTCTAAACGCTCCACCCCAAAATCCGCACAGACCGCATCCAAAGTGGTGAGAGGGACGCTTTCCTCTCCGCTTGCGGTTTCATCAGATAGCAATGAAAATGCCTGTGGATCATAACCATTGCCAACATGGTACAAAATCGCCGTTCCGACATGATCGCTCAACGCAGCCGCAACGAGCGTCACCTCACGATCCGGATTCAGTGCAAGGTTGCCCCGCAGGGCCGCCAGGGCATCGGCTCCAGGTTCAATGGCAATGACTCGCCCACGCGCCCCCACCAAGGTCGCCGCACGCAAGGCGTACGCCCCGATATTGGCACCAATATCGATAAAGACATCGCCTTTACGAACGATTTTGGGGAGATAATGGAGCTCTGGCTCCAAATAATCACGCATCACGAAGGTGCTGAGTGTGGTGTAGCGCAGATTGGCCGGAACCCGCAGCCGTTCCCCGTCTCGGGTCAGGGAAAACGTGATCGGACGCCCTATGGCGACATGGACAAGCAAAGACGCACATCGCCCCAACACCGCAACGGGATGCGCTTTGAACCCAGGGTGTCCCAACAAGATACGCACCTTGGACACTATGGTACCGATCATGTCTTCATCCTCTTTTTGCATCTCGGCCTGGGATATCCCCGTCCAAGTAGATCAGAACTGCCGTCAGTGCCGCAACGATCCCTGGCGTAAAAACTGGTGAATAAATTGCCGTTTCGAAACAGACCATCAAGATCATGTCCCCCAGCGCCCGACGAAAATCGCCCGCAGGCGTCCCCGTAAGGGTCAGCCCGCAGAGCAGAGCACGACGCACCCCAAAGACATAGACCAGAGAGATCAAAAGAGCCCCAATCACACCATATTCGAAAACCACGCCCAGCCAGCCAATATCCGCCAAATAGAATAAATTGGTACCAAAGACATCGTGCAAAGTCGTCTGACTGAAACGTGTCACCGACCCCACCCCAAAAACCCAGGAAACCGGAGACACAAACAAATACCCTGCGGCCTTCGCGGCCGTATCCTGCCGCACCGACAGCGACGCACCAAGAGACGAAACAAAGGCATCAACCCACCCACCATCGCCCCCCAACACCACCACCAGTAAGGCCAGCAACCCCAAAGCCCCGCAGCCGCCCGCAGCCCACAAAAGCCATCGGCGCGGTAAACGACGCAGGATGATCAACGTCAAAACCAAAAATACAGCGGCGATGGTGGTCCGCTGTTTATAGATCATCAACAAACTGACCATCCCCAGGACGACCGGCCCCCACCACATCCACGCCGACAGCGCCGACAACGCGCGGCGGGCGGAGAAAAACATCAGAATCAAACCAAACGTCATCGGCATGTAGATGCGATAGCCGCGTTCATCATCGAACAAGAACAACTTGGTGATCGAGGCATCTCCGACATAAAAGGACCTGGGCACAAATGCCCATAGCAGCCACATCACAACAAACGTCGCCACCCCAAAACCCAGGACGAATGTACGCAACCGTTCCGCGCCCGGACGCAACACCAGCAACCCACCGAGTGCCGAGAAATAATACGTCAGCGGCCAAATCTTCGCGGTGGTCGCCAAGGCATCAAAAACCGAGTTACCGAAATAAAGCATCGACAACGTCGGCGTCACTCCCGCCACGTAAATCAAAGTCAGACCATAAGCGATCTGAGACAAACGCAGACGTCCACGTAATACGACGAACCCAAGCGGAAAGGCCAAAACCGGCCATGCCTTGGACAGATAATACAAAGGCCCTGCGTCAATCATGTAGTGGAAGGACTGCAAGAACATCGGTAGGGCGGCAATCAGGAACAGGCTTTTGAGCACATTCCATGACGCAGAATCGTCCCCACGCGGGACCGACGGCATCACTTTTGCCTCGCTCGCGCCGGGAAGCGAACGGACACGCCCCATGCGGACCACCGGCGGCAAAATTCTCCCGCGCCCTTGGGTCATCGCGCACATACCGTCTTGATGCGGTCCACAATCACCAACCAGACCAACGGCAAAGACTCAACAAACACCCGCCGAAAATGACTGCGGGGATTGGAAAGCAATCGATACAACCATTCTAAGGCCAAGCGGCGGATCCACAAGGGCGCACGACGCGACTGCCCGGTCAAGAACCGCAGAGAAGCCCCGATGCAAAGACCAACTCCCGTGGCTCCACCATGCAAGAGAACGCGACGCGCCAAGACTTCAGATTGGGGGGCGCCGACAGCAAAGAAAACAAAACGCGACGGATGCACCACGACAAAATCCACACACGCATCCATTGCTTGAGGATCATGGAGCAAGCCCATTGGCGGAAAATGGGAGACGAGACGACGCAGCCCGTAAATGCGGCGCAGATGCTCCACCATTTCTGGGTCCCCACCGATCACCACCAAGGAATCATCCGGGCGAATCACCGTTTGAAACAACCGCGCCGTCAGGTCGCTTCCCGCAGCCAAGGGCAATGTGGGGCCACCCAACACGCGGGTCAGAAGAATCAAAACCCGGCTATCGCACAACCGCAGCCACGCATCCCGATAGGCCGGAACAAAAGACGGATCACCCTGATTGATCCGCACCACATGCTGGGCGTTGGGCGTGACCACATAGGCGAAGGGCGCCTCTGCCGGACGCTCTGCGATAACGGCAGCAGCAGCCTCCAGCCCCAACCGTGTGAACGCAATGCCAAGGTAAGACAGATCTGGCCGCGTTTCGGTCATCCTTGACCTCACAAATCGCGATTCAGGGTATAGCTAAACGACCGACCAAACGGCAAAGCCTTGTTGATGAACTGCTCAATCCAAAGATTCAACTCGCCAATCGAACTCCGTGGCACGAAAACAATATCACCGGGGGCCAGCGGCACATCTGCCGTCTTTTCTGCGGCACCGCCTTCCAAAAAGCCCCGCAGATTGATCACCCGCAACATCGGCTTGTCTCCGGGTGAGCGTCGGATCAAGGCAACCGCGCCTAACTGTGCCTCATCACGAAATCCATTGGCCTGAGCCACCGCTTCCATGACGCCGATACGCCCACTGAGGGGATAGGCTCCAGGACGGGTTACCGCACCATCAATATAGAACTGAGCGGAAACCGCCTCAGACACCGCAACCGTCACGATCGGATCACGCAACAAGCGTTTCGCTTTTTCCGTCAAGCGCACGGTCGCTTCCTTGACCGTCAAATCCGCTACAGCAACCACGCCGGTGCTTTTCAAAGTGATCTGCCCATCAGGCAACACCAAGGCGGTTTCATCCATCTCTGGAGTCTTCCGGTAGAACACCGCAAGGCGGTCCCCCGGCCCAATCAAATAGGGGGGGCGTATGTCATTCCAGGTCACAAACCCCTGCGGGTTTTGGTCCCTGGGCGTCACGGAGGTGCCCCCACAGGCCGCCGTCAAAAGGCTGAGACCAAGCGCCGCACCAAAGACAAGAAAACGAAATGCTCTTAGAGCCACCGCAAGACTCCTTTCGGAATATAATACCGGCGTCCGGTCAGGACGGCCCCTAACATATCGCCACCCACGGACAGAATGGTGTCACGAACATACTGTGCCGTCGCCAAGCGAGTCGCCTCAGCCCGTACCACCACCATTGTGCCATCAACCATAGGGGCATACCGCAACCCAATGCGGCTGGTACTCAACAGGGGCACGTCGATCAAGATCAGATCAAAAACTTCGGAAAGCTTAGCCAACGTTTCTTGAATCTGCGGGCGATCAACCCGCGGGTCGCCAAAAACCGAGTCTGCCGCATTCGCGGTCAAATAAAGATTTGGCTGTCGCGTCTGCCAAACCTCTGGAGGTTCGGTTCCTCCCAACGGCATGATTTCCGGTGCAAACAGCGGCACCCGCACGGCCCCTGGCGCGACCAGATGTTCACGGTGGCCGGTCCCCGTTTCATCAAGGTCAAGCAGCAGAGTCTTATGCCCATAGCCTTTGGCCACCTCAAGCGCCAACCCACGCAACAACTCACGCTGCCCGACTGTCCGCGATGGAGAAACCACCTGAATCACCGACAACCGTCGGCCATCTTCATCAACATCACGCAACCGACTGGCCAAAAAGATCATCTCTTCCGCATTCTGGGACCCACCCCCCCGCTCCGTGTCGTTAAAGGTTCCAAGAACCGGCAGCCCCAAACGTCGTTCGACCTCACTGGGCGTCAGCATCACCTGTCGTCCCCGCGCCATTGTCAGGCCACACAAAGCCGCCAACAAAACGCCGACGAAAAGCCCGCCAGCCAACAAGCTGGGAACCATGCTGTGCCCTGTCGGCGAAGCAAAAGCCGATTCAATCACGCGCACATTGGCACTCCGCGAACGTGCGGCGGCTTCTTCCAGACGTGCGGATTCTGCACGATGGCTATATTCGCGATAGGTTTCCTCTTGCACCGTGCGCTGACGTTCCAGGTCATTGATGATTGGCTCTGCCTGCAACAGGTCGTTCACGCGCTCTTGTGCCCGCAGCTTTTGCGCCGCCAACTCTGTCACCTGCCGATTCACCGCCTCGGCTTCGACCTTCAAGGTCAGCAGGTGGTTGGTCAAAAATTCGATCGCCGGGTTGCGGACCTGACGACTGGTCTTGTACTCGGGTTGGTATTTCTCGATGAAGGTGTCAATGGCTTCAAGCTGCTTGTCGATTTCCTGAATACGCGGATAGTCCGGTTGGTAGCGTTCCACCAACCGCTTCCGTTCAAGTTGCAAGGCGAGACGTTGGTTACGCGCTAAGTCGTTGTCGGTCTGGTTGGTTTTTTCGAAAAAGCTGGAAACGATCTGCGGCAAGTCATCCAGAAATTTCTGCGCTTCATCAACTTCGGCACGCACGGCGACGCGTCGTTCTTCCAACTGACGTCCGCGCTGAACAATGCTGTCCATCTGATTCACTGCCAGCATAATTTCTTGCTTAAGGTCAATCAGCTTATAACGTGCCTTCAATTCGGCAAGCTGGCGCTCCGTGGTCCGCAAATCCTGAAGGTAGGTCTCCGCCTCTTTCAGCAGATAAGGAGACCGCGCATTTTCAAAGACCTTGAATCGGTGGTCGAGATAAATGTCTACCAAGGACTGCATCGTCTCCAGTGCCGTCTCGCGATTTTCATGCTCAAACGACACCTTGACGATGTTGGAATTGGAGGGCGTTTCAACGCGTATCCTACTCTGCGCCAAAGAAATCGCCCGCTGCTTGCGCTCTTCCACCGGATACGGCGGCAACAGTCCAAGGTAACGCCGCCGCGTCAGCTCTGGGAACAATGTCTCCACGCCAATTTCAGAGATCATCCGCTGGATGACCTCGCTGGATCGCAGAATACCCACCTCGGTTTCCGTTGCCCGCAAACCATCGACTGAGATCATTGATGGGGCCCCCATCAGGTCTTGAGCCCCAGACTGTTCGCGGCTGAACAAAACCATCAGCCGTGCCTCGGCGGTATAAAACAGGGGGAAACGCGGCGTAACCAAAATCGCGATCAGAACCGGCAACAGCAAACTGACGAGGATAGCCTTGCGATGAAAGAACACCGAAGCCAAGCCATCACGCAGCGTAAAAGCGGTTCGCGGTGCGACCATACGCGCCATCCCGTTCGTATCCATGGATTCCGATCTCGAAGGAACTGCTGTCACCACGTGGGGACTCCGTCTCTGTCCGTGTTGTACCAAAGCAATGTCAGGAAAGCGGCGTCAACGCCTGTTGCACTGAAACCCTGTCCATCTCCGATCCCGCCAATACGGGTGAATGAAGAGACTTCTAACCGATGACCAAACCACGCTTTCACGCGGGGGGCACAGATACATTGCCTCGACAGTGGGATTTCCCTCCCAAGTTTTAGGAAGATGGAGATCAACGCGCCACCCCCAAGGATCTTTCACTGCATCCGTTGCCCACCACCCGTAAGGAAGAGCCGTTCGAAAATATTCACGCACCTCATACCGGACATCGCCTCGGTCCTTTTGCATCAGTTCCGCCGACGCAGACGGGCCGAGACAAAAAAAAGCCCCGCAGGCGACTGCGGTAACTTGGGCGACACGCCTCATTCTTTCGCCAGACCATGACCCGTCCCAAAAGGATTTGGCATTGGTCACAAGACATCTCTCCGTCATATCCTTGTCTTCGTCATACGTCCTCGTATAATCACGAAACGATCATGGACCAAACCGTTTCCTCTTGTTTTATTAGGATATGGGGATTTTCTCCACATCCCAATAGGAACGCCAGGAAATTCACGCTTCCCCAACCACGACCCCCTCTATACCACCAGTTTCCGTGAAGGCATCATGAAGAGATACAGGTGACGGAAGAGGCAAGCCAAACAGGCTCACCACACCCTCAAAGGCACAAACAAACCGGCAGCATGATTCGCGGCGCCGGAGCCGCCCTTCTGGTCCGTGGGCTTGAGGTGGGCAGTAAATTCGCCCTTTATTTCCTCGTCGCTCGTTTGTTTGGGGGAGAGCAAAGCGGCTTCTTCTTCCTCTGCTTGACCTGGGTGCATGTGCTTTCGACGATCACCCGCCTCGGCCTGGACCGTGCCCTCATCCGCCACGTCTCGGCGGAACTTGCCGTAGGGTGCGGCACCACGGCAGCACACAACATCCGCAATGGCGTCATCGGCTGTAGCATCCTCTCCCTCGGCGTTGCGATACTCAGTTGGCTTGGTGCTGACATCCTCGAAGCCCATGTTTTTTTCATGCCGGGGCTTAGCCCGGTCCTCGGTATGGCCGCTTTGGCCATCCTGCCTCAAGCCTTGAACGTTGTCCTGTGCGCCGCCCTCGTCGGCCTGGGGCGCACCATCATCGCGCAATTCCTGCAAAACGCGTGGTGGCCACTTTTTCTGCTGTGTCTGATCGCGGCAGGAACACGCTCCGCCACCAGTCTTCTCGCGGGGTTTGCCGCAGCGGGCGTTTCCGGCAGTCTGTTTTGCCTGATCCTTATCGCCCGCGAACGACACCGCCTTCACAACACCGCGACCCGCGCCACAGCAGACACCATAACCGCGTTGCCCTCCCTCTTAACCACCGCACGCCCCCTCGCCGTGGTCGAAATCGTGCAGGTCTCCATCGCCAACCTGCCCGTCCTGATTTTGGGAATGTTCGCAGGCCCCAGCATCATTGCGGCTTTTAGCGTTGCGAACCGCATTGTACAATTGGTCTGGGTCGTTCTGATCAGCCTTGGCACCATCGCCGCACCACGCATTGGCGGTGCACACCGTTTGCAAGACCATATGCGCCTGAAAACCATCAATCGCACCCTGCAAGCTCTGGGGGCCGCCATCGGCGGAAGTGGTGCGGTCTTAATGATGGTGCTGGCCCCGTACCTTCTGCATTTTGTGGGAAGCGGTTATGAAATCGCGGCGAGCGCCCTGATCATCATGGCAATCGGCCAGTTTCTGAATGCTCTATTGACTGGCCAAGATGTCGTCTTGGCGATGAGTGGCCACGGACGCATCCTACAACGCATTAATCTGATACAATTCGCAATCTGCCTGATCGTCAGCAGCACCCTCATACCCCATATGCAAATGATCGGTGCCGCAATCGCAGCCACGGTGCCGTTGGTGGTTGGGTGCACGGCGTCGGCAATGGCTGCCGCTTGGCTTTTGCCCAAATCCGCACCGTACGGACCGCGACTGCCCGACCCTTTGTCACATCGGCTATTCGGTCCCCAGCCCGTTTCACACCCCCAAGAGAATGGCACTGACGAGGAAGATCATGGTTAGCCTTTCATCCAAGACTGAGGACTCTCTTCCACACACCCCAAAAAGGCTCTACCCAACGGCAAGATGCCGCTTCGCCACGGCCAAACGGGTGCGGATTGCTTTGATTGGCGCGGGCCCTCTTGGTGAAGCTTTGATTGAGTATTTGCACTCCGATGACACAAAAAACGCACATGAAATTGTTGGTGTTTTTGACGAACGCAGTGAACGCCTCTCCAGTACAGTCGCCGGAGAACCGGTGCAAAATGGATTGGCGGGATTGCGGCGACTGATCGAACACGAGGCCATTGACGCCATCATCATCACCCTTTACGACGCGCCATCAGAGCGCATGTTTGAAATCATCGAACGCATCGGCACCACGGCGGTGGATATTTACCTGCCGCGTGAACACAAGGACCAGGAATTCCCCTGGAACGAATACTGTGAACTCGGCGGGCTGCCTTTCTTACGCATCAAGGGCCGCCCCTTTCGTGGATTCCCAGCGATGTTCAAAACAATTGAGGACGGTGTTCTGGCGTTTATGGCGCTGATCCTCACCAGCCCAATTCTTCTTCTGGCCGCTCTGGCCCTTCGCTTGGAAAGCCCCGGCCCAATCATGATCCGGCAATGGCGCATTGGCCTTGATGGGCACCTTTTCCCCATGTTCAAACTGCGCTCAATGCACCATGACCCAACGGATGACGGACGCCTTGGTGCGGTCGAGGAAGACCCCCGCATTACCCGTGTTGGTGCTTTCTTACGGGCCTCCAGCATCGACGAACTCCCACAGATACTGAACGTCTTGCGCGGCGAAATGTCGGTCATCGGCCCACGACCACATGTCCCCAATATGCTGGTGGAAGGCATCGTCTATGGCGAAACGGTTTCGGAATACGTCGCCCGTCACCGCATCAAACCGGGGATCACTGGCTGGGCCCAAGTGAATGGTATGCGTAGTGGAATCCACGATATCGAAAAAGCGCGGCGCGGCGTACAATTGGACCTCTTTTACATTGAGAACTGGACGCCATGGTTGGACATCAAGATCATTTTCCGCACCGTCCTCGGTGTTTTTTTCTCATCCTCCGCCTTCTGATCGGCAGTTGGGCGATTGTCTTTTGGATGGGCCTTTCCGCCCAAGCCGCCGAGCCGCGCCCCCTGGTCGCCTATCTGCTCAGTTGGTCCGAGCGTCCCGCCGTACGTCCCCAAAACACCGGCATTGCTCGCCTTCCCGATAACGTGAACATCATCATTCTGTCCTTCGTCCGCCCCGACGCCGTATATTCCGGCGGCGAGGACATGAAACAAACCGGTCTCAGCTTTCCATACTCCCGCACAATTCTCGCCCAAGCGATTGCCGAACGAAAAGCCCATTTTCCCGGCACCCGCGTCCTGTTGGCCATCGGTGGAGCCACGTACGGTGCGTGGCGTGCCTTAAACCCAGAGGCTATCGCTCGCCTGGTTTCGGCAATCGGTGCCGACGGTGTCGATATCGATATGGAACTCGACAACCCAGCATGCGGCTCAGATGGCGGAACACACATTTCGTGCAGTGGCGGCCGCTTATGGCGCACCACCATCACCAAACTGCGTGCCGCCTTGCCCCGTCCAGCCACGATTTCCCTGGCAGGATGGAGCGTTGCAGCTTACGGCGAGAAGGCGTGGGCCAACGCCGTGCCACGCAGCACACACACCGGCGAATTGCTGGCGTTGTTTCGCCATCCCCTACACGCAGAAATCGATCTGATCAATGTCATGGCCTATAATGCCACGGCGCAGTACGATCCAGCCGAAGCCTATCGCGCCTATCGTGCGGCATGGAGCGGGCCTCTGGCCATGGGCCTTCTGGTGCCTCCAGACAACGGGCAGCAACCCGATACATCTTTGGAAACGGTACGCCACCTCTGCCGCGCATTGGCCGCAGACTCACACGCCGGGTTGATGATTTATGCATTTGGCATCACCCCTCCTGAAAACCGCCCCTCGGCAACAGAAATTGCGGCCGAGGCCGCGCATTGCCTGCCCCCCCCACCTCCTGGACCATGACCGCACGGAGTCACGCCATGTTTTGTACGCCCGTGTCTTTCCGTTTGCACTTTCGGTGCATCTTGTTGGCTTTGGCCTTTTGGTTTGTCTGCGCCCCCATGACCTGGGCCGCCGATGCAACCTTGCTGAATGTCTCCTACGACCCAACGCGGGAACTGTACAAAGACATCAACAGCGCCTTCGCCACCGCATGGAAAACCAAAACCGGAGAAAACCTGGCGGTTCGCATGTCTCATGGTGGTTCGGGCAAGCAAGCGCGGTCCGTGATCGACGGCCTGGAAGCCGATGTGGTGACGCTGGCCCTGGCCTATGACATTGACGCCATTGTTGATAAATCCGGTTTCATTGCGCCTGATTGGCAGAGCCGTTTGCCTGCGGACAGTGCGCCATACACCTCGACCATTGTCTTTCTGGTCCGCAAGGGAAACCCCAAAGCCATTCACGATTGGGCCGACTTAGCCCGTCCCGGCATCCAGGTCATCACCCCTAACCCCAAGACTTCAGGCGGAGCACGTTGGAATTTCTTGGCCGCGTGGGCATGGGCCGAAGACCAGTTTAACGGCGACGACGCCAAAGTCCGCAGCTACATGCGGGCCTTGTTTGCCAATGTCCCAGTACTGGATACCGGCGCACGTGGTGCCACCACTACCTTTGTCAAGCGTGGTCTGGGCGACGTCCTGTTGTCGTGGGAGAACGAAGCCTTCCTCGCCATTGAACAACTCGGCCCCGACTCATTCGAAATCGTCCTGCCCTCTTTGAGCATTCTTGCCCAACCCCCCGTTTCCATAGTCGATGCCAATGTGGACCGCCACGGCACCCGTAAACGCGCCGAAGCCTACCTCAACTTTCTGTACAGCCCGACGGGTCAGCGCCTCGCCGCCAAACATTACTATCGCCCCATCTCGCCTGAATATGCCGACCCCACCGACCTGAAACGCTTTCCCCATCTGCGCCGGATCAACATGACGGAGCGTTTTGGCGACTGGCGCAGCGTACAAAAAACGTACTTCTCCGACGGTGGCGTTTTCGATCAAATTTTCCTATCGCGGTAACCCACCATGTCCTGGTTTGGTTCACGCTCTGCATCACCAAGGGTGATCCCCGGCTTTGGCCTCACCCTTGGCATCACTGTGGCTTATCTGTCTCTGGTTGCCCTGCTGCCTCTTGCGATGATCGCCATGCAGGCCTTTCGTCTGGGCCTGTCCGGCATTGGCCATATCTTGAGCGACCCACGGACCCTGCATGCGCTTTACATCAGCTTTGGCACCGCACTGGCCGCAGCCACCGTCAACGCGGTGTTTGGAACCCTTTTGGCTTGGGTTCTGGTGCGCTATCGTTTCCCCGGCCATCGCCTGATTGATGCCCTGATTGATCTCCCTTTTGCGTTGCCGACCGCCGTTGCCGGCATTGCCTTGACCGCCTTGTACGCCCCCAATGGCTGGATCGGCAAAAGCCTGAGCGGCCTCGGCATCAAAGTCGCCTACACACCCTTAGGAATCGTGATTGCCCTGATTTTTATTGGCCTGCCATTTGTCGTGCGTAGCGTGCAGCCGGTTCTTGAAGACCTCGCACCGGAAATCGAAGAAGCCGCCGCCACGTTGGGTGCATCGCAAGGACAGCGCTTTTGCCGAATCATCTTGCCCTTGATAGCCCCGGCATTGCTGACCGGCTTCACTATGGCGTTCGCCCGAGGCGTCGGCGAATACGGCTCGGTCATTTTTATTGCGGGAAACATCCCCATGATTTCGGAAATCGCCCCGTTGCTGATCGTTATCAGGTTGGAAGAGTTCCGCACTGATGCCGCTGCCGCTATTGCCGCCATCATGCTGACCGTATCGTTTGCGATTTTGCTTCTGATCAATCTGATTCAGGCCTGGAGCCGCAAACGCCTGGGAGATGCGTGATGTTGATCCAAGCCCATCGCGCCACATCCATTGCCGAAGGTCCTACTCTGCGTCGGATTCTCTTGGGGATAACGTTGATTTTTCTGACTTTGTTTTTGCTTTTCCCCCTAGCGGCTGTCTTCTCCGAAGCCCTATCGCAAGGCTTGTCCGTCTATTGGCAAGCAATCAACGAGCCCGATGCCACGTCGGCCATCCGCCTGACATTGCTGGTCACGGGTCTTTCGGTTTCTCTAAATTTGGTTTTCGGCCTCTGCGCGTCGTGGGCCGTGGCCAAGTTCTCATTCCCCGGCAAGAGCCTGCTGATCACCCTGATCGACCTACCGTTTTCCGTCTCCCCCGTAATCTCAGGCCTGATTTACGTGCTGTTGTTTGGGGCTCATGGACTGTTTGGGGCGTGGCTAAAAGCCAACGACGTGGAGATTATTTTCGCCGTTCCAGGCATCGTCTTGGCTACGGTTTTTGTCACACTGCCTTTCGTTGCCCGCGAACTGATCCCAATCATGGAGGCACAAGGCCGGGGAGACGAAGAAGCCGCACGCACCCTCGGTGCGTCTGGTTGGCAGATCTTCTTTCGCGTCACCCTGCCCAACGTCAAATGGGGTCTGCTTTATGGCGTCCTGCTGTGCAACGCCCGCGCCATGGGCGAGTTTGGCGCAGTTTCCGTGGTTTCCGGCCACATTCGCGGTATGACCAACACCATGCCGCTGCATGTAGAAATTCTCTACAACGAGTACAATTTTGTTGCTGCTTTTGCTGTCGCGTCCCTCCTGGCGCTGTTGGCCCTGGTCACATTAGCCCTGAAAGCCCTGCTGGAATCTCATAACACCAATACACCCAACGCCCCGAGGCTCTGACCATGCGTATCGACATTCACGACGTTTACAAAGCCTTCGAAGGTGGCAGCCGAGCCCTCAACGGCATCAACATGACCATCGCCGATGGTGAACTGGTGGCTTTGCTCGGCCCATCCGGATCGGGCAAGACCACACTCCTCCGCGCTATTGCCGGACTGGAAAATCCTGACCACGGAGACATCCTGTTTAACGGCGGCACCGTCGCCGGTCACGATGTCCGCGACCGTAAAGTGGGCTTTGTTTTTCAACATTACGCCCTGTTCAAAACCATGACCGTGCGGAAAAACGTCAGCTTTGGCTTGTCCATCCTCCCCCGCAAACAGCGCCCATCCAAGGCCGCAATCATCGCGCGTGCGGACGAACTGTTGCATCTGGTGCAACTGGAGGGACTGGAGAACCGCTACCCAAGCCAACTTTCCGGCGGACAACGCCAACGCGTCGCCCTGGCACGCGCCTTGGCCATTGAGCCCAGCGTTTTGCTTCTTGATGAACCCTTCGGGGCTTTGGACGCAAAGGTCCGCAAAGACCTGCGTCGTTGGCTACGTGAGCTGCATGACCGCACCGGACACACCACGGTCTTTGTCACCCACGACCAAGAAGAAGCCCTGGAGCTTTCTGACCGCGTGGCGGTAATCCATCAAGGCCGTGTCGAACACATGGCCCCACCCGCCGAGCTTTATGGCCAACCCGCCACACCGTTCGTGTGTTCGTTCTTGGGCGCATCGAACCAACTGGAAGTCACGGTTAGCAAGGATCAGGTTCTGCATTGCGGACACGCCTTGCCACTCCCTCGGCCCCATTCCATCACGGATGGCCCACACCAACTGTTCATCCGCCCCCACGAATTCCAGATTCGCTCCGTTGATGACCAGACACCCGGCATCCTGTGTCGTGTCGAAACTGTCCGCCTGTCCGGAGCCTTGGTCCGCATTGACCTACGTTTTGCTGCCTGTGGCACTGCCATAGAAGTCGAAGTGCCGATTCTTGACTTCGAAAGACACCCCTGGAAAGTCGGCGATGCCGCCATGGTGACGATACGAAACGTCCGAATGTTTTAGGACGTAAACTCATAAATCCCGACGAATTGCGTTGGTCGCCAAGGGATACAATGGCAGGAGCCGCCCAAAAGAAACCCCCGCGCATCACTGGCGGGGGTTTTCAACGACCCGGGGCGGCACCTGACGGCGCCGCCCCGTAACCTTTGGAGACAGAAGTTTAGAAACGCTTACTTGTGGCGAATGGTGCCCAGCGAAGTCACCGATTGTGGTGCCTTTGCCATGTGGGAGGCATAAATCGTCTGCCGCCCTTGTGTCGTCCATGCAATGGACTCCATCCCCGGAGCACTCACCACGACGTTGCGGATCGGTGCCTGCACCATCTGCACCGCCGCCGCAATGATCACAGCCAGGGGAATATCGTTTGCGGCCGCCGCCGCAGGAGCCGCGGCAGTCGCGGACTGCGCCTTCGGGGCGGCCTCAGTTTTTCCCGGCGAAGACGCCTTTTTGTTGAAAAAAGTCCCGACCAAAGCGGTCGCAACCCAGATCGAAATCAGGGCGGTCAACACCACGCCCATGCCCAACAGACCGCTGGCCCACGGGGCCAACTTTTCTGCGGCCTCGGCAACCTGAGCGACATCAGCAACAGAGGTTGCAGCGTTCAGGAGTTCAGTTTCGAGTGCCATATTGGTTACTCCATCGATGTTTCCGGTGTGGCCCAATCCACGCACAAGGGAGGCTCGCGCATGCAATCAACGCCAAAATCGTTCCGGCACAAGGCCAAAGCGACGCCGTACAACTTCGCTGGACGTCAATGTCCCTTGAAGCTGCGGGAGAAGCCCCCCGCATCAGGACAAACACGAACGGAAACCCAAACGTCCGCAAGCGGACGGCGGAGGGACCACAAAAAACGATCCTCACCAGCCCCGACCGCCCGCACACACTGCGGACGATCGGCGGTTTCACGTCTCGTCCAAGAGGAAAGCCCCTCAGACGCCCCAAACCCAGTCGAACGACGATACGTGTCGTCCGGTCACAAAACACAAGCGCGCAGTTTGACGATGTTGCCATCGACGGGGTGCCCCCACCCCCTACGCAAGAACGTATACGCAACCGTACCAGAACTCTTGGCGGCGGAGCGAGGCAAAATGCCGCCTCGCTCCATCCGTCATATGATTAATGACCACCCAGGGTGGCAATGAAGTAACCGGCGATCACCGCCGTACCAATCACGCCAGCCACGTTCGGGCCCATGGCATGCATCAGCAGGAAGTTCTGCTTATCATGCGAAGCACCCACCACCTGCGAAACACGGGCGGCCATCGGAACCGCCGAGACGCCGGCAGAACCAATCAACGGGTTGATCGGGTTGGAACGGTTGATGGTCAGGTTCATCAGCTTCGCCATCAAGACACCCGCGCCGGTGGCAACACCAAAGGCAACGACGCCCATCACCAGGATTTTTAAGGTGGCGAGCTGCAAGAAGTTGTCGCCCGACATCGTCGCACCGACCGAGGTGCCCAGGAAGATGGTGGTGATGTTGATGATTTCGTTCTGCGCCGCCTTGTTGATACGTTCGCAGACCTTGGACTCACGGATGAAGTTACCGAGGAACAACATACCAATCAGCGGAGCCGACGGCGGAACCAACATGATCGTCAACGCACAGCTCATCGCGGCGAAGATCAGCTTTTCTGCACGGCTGACCGAACGCAGAGACTTCATACGGATACGCTTTTCCGCATGGGTGGTCAGAGCATTCATGATCGGCGGCTGGATCATCGGCACCAGAGCCATATAGGAGTAAGCGGCCACAGCCACCGCACCAATCAAGTGCGGCGCAAGCTTACCGGCCAGAAGAATCGTCGTCGGGCCGTCAGCACCGCCGATGATACCAATGGTCGCAGACTCACCTTCGGTGAAGCCCATGCCATAGTAGGCCGTGAAGTAGGTTGCGGCGACGCCGAACTGCGCCGCGCCACCCAACAACAGGGTACGCGGGTTGGCAATCAGCGGGCCGAAATCGGTCAGAGCGCCCACGCCCATGAAAATGATCGGCGGGAACAGTTCAAGGTGAATACCCTGCGAAATGTACCAGTACAAGCCACCGGGAAGATGCTCACCATTGATAACCGCCGGGGCATTCCACATGTTTTCGCATGGCAAGTTGGCGAGAAATGCGCCAAAAGCGATGGGAACGAGAAGCAGAGGCTCGAACTCCTTGACCACGGCCAAGTAGAACATCACCGCGCACACGCCCCACATCACGATCATTTTCCAGCTGATATCATCAAAGCCGGTCAGATCGCTCATAAGTTGGGTCATATCCATCGTATGTAAGACCTTATTCCTTGGTTACGCCATCATGGCTTGGCCATGTATTAGCCCAGGGTGCAAAGAACCTGGTTTTCAGCAACGGTCTGACCCTGCGCGACATCAACCGACTTCACGGTACCAGCACACGGCGCCGTGATCGGGGTTTCCATCTTCATGGCTTCCAGGATCATCAACTCGTCGCCTTCCTTCACGGAAGCACCAACCGAAGTCATG
>JAFGWD010000082.1 GCA_016937315.1 Rhodospirillaceae bacterium | reverse complement strand
GTTTGAAGGTCAGCCCCAGAATCGCCACCGTTTTCCCGATCAGCACCCCCCCCATCGCCGCCGCGACACGGCCCACCAAGGCTTTTTTACGCTTATCATTGATATCCACAGTGGTTTCGATCAGTCGCATGGGAGATCCATAATCCCGTGCCGTCCGCACCAAAGCCAAAGTATCCTTGGGAAAGCATGACCCGCCGTAGCCCGGTCCCGGATGCAAAAACTTCTTGCCAATCCGGCCATCCAGACCAATCCCTCGCGCCACATCGTGCACATCGGCACCCACCGCTTCGCACAAATCAGCAATTTCATTAATGAAGGTAATCTTCATCGCCAAGAATGCGTTCCCCGCATATTTGATGAGTTCCGAAGTCTCGCGGCTGGTGAAGACTATCGGTTTCTCGATCAAGTACAACACGCGGTAAAGCTGCCGCATAACCTCTCGTGCACGCTCGGTTTCCGCACCCAGAACGACACGATCAGGACGCATGAAATCGTTGATCGCTGACCCCTCGCGTAGGAACTCCGGATTCGAAACCACATCAAAGTCGGCGTCAGGACGGGTTTTGCGGATGATCGCCTCAACCTCGCGCCCCGTCCCCACCGGCACCGTCGATTTCGTCACCACCACCGTATAGCCATCCATGGCCCGTGCGATTTCCTCCGCAGCCGCATAGACGAAGGACAAATCAGCATGACCATCCCCACGTCGTGACGGCGTACCCACCGCGATAAATACGGCATCCGCCCCCTTCACCGCCGCATTCAAATCAGTAGTAAACGACAAACGCCCTGCTTTGACGTTGGACTCAACCAAGGCATCAAGACCGGGTTCAAAGATCGGGATTTCCCCCTTATTCAGCATCTCGATTTTGCGTGCATCTTTATCGACGCACACCACATCAATACCAAATTCGGAAAAACAGGTCCCCGACACCAGACCGACATAGCCGGTCCCGATCATCGCAATGCGCATCGTCTCGTATCTCCAAAAAAGTGTCCGTTTCCGGTCATTGGAAGCTCAGTCAGCAGACCAAGTCACGCAACGCCACACGCACATCATCGGCAAGGTCTGGGCGTTTCAAAGCAAAAGCAACATTAGCCTGCAAGAATCCCACCTTATCTCCGCAGTCGAAGCGTACACCTTCAAAGCGCAATCCGTGGAAGGGAACCACCGACAGCGTCACGGCCAGGGCATCGGTCAACTGAATTTCACCACCAGCGCCCCGCATTTTCCGATCCAAAGGCGAAAACACCACTGGATCGAGAATATAACGGCCAATAATCGACAACGTCGACGGCGCTTCGGAAGGTGCCGGCTTTTCCACCAAGCCCTTGGCCTTAACAAGTCGGCCGTCATCGGTTTCTACATCCAAAATGCCGTAGCGTTGAGTGTGTTCGAGCAAAACATCCTGCGCCGCCACCAAGTGGCCGCCCCCCAGCCCATCATAAACGTCGGCCATTTGTTTCAGGACAGGAACATCGGAAAGAATCAGGTCATCCGGCAAAATCACAGCAAACGGCTCGCCGCCAACCAGATGCCGGGCACACCACACCGCGTGGCCCAAGCCCAGAGGCTCGGTCTGCCGGGTATAGCTGATCTGTCCTGAGCGCGGCATGAAACCGCGCACTGCATCCAACGCCTCGTCCTTATGGCGTTCTTCCAACAAGCGCTCCAATTCGGGCGCATAATCGAAATGATCCTCCAGCGCATTCTTGCCGCGCCCCGTGACGAAGATAAAATGCTCCACGCCCGCAGCCGCGGCTTCTTCCACCGCGTACTGGATTAAGGGCTTGTCAACGACCGGAAGCATCTCCTTCGGCATTGCTTTGGTCGCGGGCAGGAATCGCGTCCCCATGCCACCAACGGGAAAGACCGCCTTACGTACTCGATGACCCATGAAAAACTCCAAACCGCATGCAAAATGGAGCCCCGCAACGGTACCGTGCCGGGTTCCTGGTTATAAGCCGGAGACAGAACGGAAGTCCAGACCCGGCGGATGAACGTCTCGTGACCTCACCCTAGGAATTGGGGATAACATCGGTAAAACCAATGGCCGTAAAAAGTGCCCGCAACTCCTGACGTGCTGCGATATGAGATACAGACAAATCAATCGCAACACCCGGACGGCGCAAATCCAGAAGCGTCAAACCGGATAAAAACAATTCGCGATAAATAACCCGTTCACCCAGCCCCGCCACCGGCGTAAAGCCAATGCGTTCGGCCAAGGCGGAAATCGCGTCTTCCATGGCACGTTTGTTACGAGCATCCAAATGGGACAGACGATTACGTAAAACAAACCAACGCAACGGCATGCGCCCTTGACGCGCCCGTTCCTTCCGGGTGTCCCAAACCAATTCCGCATAATGGCTGGGATGCAGGACACGATAGGTTTCTGGTTCAACCCGCCCCAGAACATCCAAATCAACAAAACTGTCATTCAATGGCGTAATCAAAGTATCGGCAAACACATGTCCCGCACGCGACAATTCGGTTGCCGCTCCGGGCGTGTCGATGATCAGAAGGTCTTCGTTATGGATCGCGGCCAACGCCAGTTCCGCCAGTTCCTCAATCCCATCGCCAGCCATCGTATAAACCGTTGGTACCGGCAAAATGATGTTGGTCTTGCGTACGGTTTCGACGCGATTTTCAACATAGCGCGTGACCGAACGCTGCCGAGGATCCAAATCAATGACGCCCACCCGTCCGCCCGCATTGGCAAACGCCACAGCCATATGCATGGCAATGGTCGACTTTCCAGTCCCCCCCTTCTCGTTGCCGATCACCACGACATGGGCCGGTTTTCGCTGTTCTTCGCTGACCGCCACGTTGTCCCCCCACCGCATTTTGCACAGTGTCAGATATTTTACAGAAAACACTGTGTTATCAGGAAGACACATTCCGCGCCATGTCGCAACCCCGCCGACACGTCCTTCGCAAAAGCTCTGGACACGATGGCCGCGCCATGGTTCTCTCGTTGCAGAATTTGGGTGTGCCCGGTTTCCTTTGAAACCCGGCATATTTGTTGTGCGTAGTCCTCAAGGAAAAGGAAAGCCCGTTGTCGAAGCCTCTTGCCCTGCCCGTCTCCGCGATGGTCGTCGTCGTCGTCGCCTCGAACATTCTGGTGCAGTTTCCCATTAACGACTGGCTAACCTATGGCGCACTCACCTATCCGCTTGCCTTTTTCATCACAGATTTAACCAATCGTGCTCTGGGCCCACAACAAGCCCGCCACGTCGTACGCTGGGGATTTTTCTGCGCGGTTGTTCTCTCGGCTTGGTTCGCCACACCGCGCATCGCATTTGCCTCTGGAACTGCCTTTCTTGTGGCCCAACTCCTGGACGTTTCGGTCTTTAATCGCCTGCGCCGTAAAAGCTGGTGGCAAGCACCACTCGCATCTTCGGTGATCGGATCAGCCATAGACACCACACTGTTTTTCTCCATTGCCTTCGCGGGGGAAAACCTGCCCTGGACCACCTGGGCGTACGGTGACTTTTCAGTAAAGATTGGCATGGCGCTTTTGATCCTAGCCCCCTATGGCAGCATCGTTCGTGGGCGTTTTGTCCGCACCTGACCCTTGCGCTTTTTATCGCTTTGTTAAGGCGGGGCGTTTATGGTTTTTGACGGACTCACGGACTGAAGTCCGATGCGATTTCATTTTCCGGCGGAGACTTACCCTTGCCACGCCCGTCCCGCATTTTGCCGCACCTTGTCTTCCTTGCCGCCTGCGTGTTCGCTTCTGGCTTTGCCATACCCGATGCTGCCGCGCAAGTCCGCGTGGACAACCGCACCTTGCCAGAACCGCTGAAACTGAAGCGTATTGGCAAACGTGAGGCTCTTCTGGCTATCCCCCGCTTCCGCGAAGAACTGCGCCAACTCCTGGACGGTCTTGCCCAATATGCAGAAAGCCGCGATTCTCACTTTGTTTTTATCGGGCGGGCACCTCTCGGCCT
>JAFGWD010000081.1 GCA_016937315.1 Rhodospirillaceae bacterium | reverse complement strand
TTTGCCCGGATACTCGCCGGTTAATGCACCCCCCAGCCTGAGACGGCGTGCCATTGAATTAGCCTGTCTTATTTACGAAGGCGCTGGGATGTTTGCCTGCGAGAGAGTGTGGGCAAAGGGCATTCCGCCGGAACGGGGTTCAGCGTTGGGGCTTCGGGTTTGAGGTTACAGACGCGGGTTGGACTCGCATATCTGCCGCGCCAGGGGAATCCACAACAGGACCCATCCGTCAGATTTTACCCATTAGAATTGGAACTCCGCTATTTTTCTGCCAACGGTTTTACCAATTCGGGGATCGGTGTCGTGGCTCTGCCCGGTGGAATTCTGGCCAGCGCGTTTATCGAAAAACATCGCATGCAGCAGCAGGCTCTCAAAGGTCGATCCTCATTGAGGAAGGATTGCCCCACGGGCCTGTTATGGGGCGTGATGGTTCCATTTTGGAATGGGGCACATTTATGGTGTCAAAGGGTCTGAGACTCTTTGCGGGTATGGGCAGCGCCCATGTTGCCTTAACGCTTTTTCCTTCCTGCCTTATCGCCCACGGCGGCGGCCTTTGTTGCGGCTGCCGGGTTTGCCTGCGTTGGAGCGGGGCTTGGCGGGTTCGGTGGCGAGACCCAATTCCGAGGCTTCCAGACGTTTGATTTCATCGCGGAGGCGGGCGGCTTCCTCGAACTCCAGGTCGGCGGCAGCGGTGAGCATGCGTTTACCAAGGTCGGCGAGGTGGCTTTTCAGGTCGCGCCCGACAAGGTGCGGGGTGTCTTCGTCGCCGGTTCCGACGGTGATGTAGTCGGCTTCGTATGGGCTTTCGATGGCCTCGGCGATGCGTTTTTTGATGCTTTCCGGGGTGATGCCGTTGGCGGCGTTGAAGGCCTGTTGTTTCTCGCGGCGGCGGTTGGTTTCGGCGAGGGCGAAGGTCAGGGAGTCGGTCATTTTGTCGGCATAGAGAATGACGTGCCCATCGACGTTACGGGCGGCGCGGCCAATGGTTTGGATGAGGGATCGGGCGGAGCGGAGGAAGCCTTCCTTGTCGGCGTCGAGGATGGCGACCAGGGCGCATTCCGGGATGTCGAGGCCTTCGCGCAGCAAGTTGATGCCAACCAGCACGGTAAAGACGCCGAGGCGCAGATCACGGATGATTTCGATACGTTCCAGGGTGTCGATATCGGAGTGCAGATAGCGGACTTTGATCCCTTGTTCGTCTAGATATTCGCTTAAATCCTCGGACATCCGTTTGGTGAGGGTGGTGACGAGGACGCGCTGGCCCTTGGCTTCCGCGATTTTGCATTCGGCCAGCAGATCATCGACCTGGGTTTCCACCGGGCGGACGGTACAGATGGGATCAAGCAAGCCAGTGGGGCGGATCACCTGTTCGGTGGCGACACCGTTGGTTTGTGCCATTTCCCACGGTCCGGGGGTGGCTGAAACATAGACGGTTTGCGGCCGCATGGCGTTCCATTCCTCGAACTTCAGGGGCCGGTTGTCGATGCACGATGGCAGGCGGAATCCGTATTCGGCGAGAGTGGATTTGCGGGCAAAGTCGCCTTTGTACATGCCGCCGATCTGCGGCACGGTGACGTGGCTTTCATCAACGAACAGTAGGGCGTCTTCCGGCAGGTATTCGAACAAGGTCGGCGGGGGCTCGCCGGGGTTGCGCCCAGTGAGATAGCGGGAATAGTTCTCGATGCCTTTGCAGTGTCCGGTGGCGACCAGCATTTCCAGGTCAAAGGTGGTGCGTTGTTGGATGCGCTCGGCTTCCAAGTGGCGGCCTTGGGCGAGGTAATCGGCCAGCCGGATTTTCAGTTCGGCTTTGATCTTTTCGATGGCTTGGGATAGCGCGGGGCGGGGCGTCACGTAGTGGCTGTTGGGGTAGACGCGGATTTCCGTCATTTCGGCGGTTTTTTCTCCGGTCAGGGGGTCGAATTCCGAAATTGCCTCGACCTCGTCGCCAAAGAACGAGACGCGCCAAGCGCGGTCTTCATAGTGGGCAGGGAAGATTTCCAGGATGTCGCCGCGCAGGCGGAAGCAGCCGCGTGAAAAGGCGATGTCGTTGCGTTTGAATTGCAGGGTGACGAGTTCGCGGGCGGCGTCTCGTGGGTCGAGGGTTTGGCCTGAGGTGATGTCGTAGGCCATGCGGGCATAGGACTCCGCACTGCCGAGGCCATAGAGGCAGGATACTGAGGATACGATGATGACGTCGCGGCGCTCCAAAACGGCGCGGGTGGCGGCGTGGCGCATGCGGTCGATTTGCTCGTTGATTGCCGAGTCTTTCTCGATGTAGGTGTCGGTGCGGGGGACGTAGGCCTCCGGCTGGTAGTAGTCGTAGTAGGAGACGAAGTATTCCACGGCATTGTTGGGAAAGAAGGATTTCATTTCCTGATAGAGTTGTGCGGCGAGAATCTTGTTGGGCGCGATAAGGATAGACGGGCGTTTCAGGGCGGCGATGCAGTGGGCCACGGTGAAGGTTTTGCCCGACCCGGTGACGCCCAACAGCACTTGATCGGCCAGTCCGGCGTGCAGGCCTTCGGTCAGTGCAGCGATGGCTGTCGGCTGGTCGCCTGCGGGGGCAAAATCGGAGACGAGGTCGAACGCCGCCGGTGGTCCGGCGGGAGGACGTTGATAAACAGGAAGTAGAACGGTCATGCGAGTCTCGTCGTCTTGTTCGTGCGGGGGCCGGGCACGGGTCGGGGGGCGGGGGTTCCGCGTGGGTCGTGTGGTTTGTGGACTCCAGATATATCCTTTGGTCGTATGCCTTTTGCAAAAGGCATTGGGCTTTTGGGGGCAAAGGCGCTTGCGTGGCTGGAAACGCCCCAGTATCGTCGCAAGGTTGTCACGTTTTCACTCACCCACGATCCAAAAAGGTCAGAACCATGTCGATCATCGCTGAGCGTTTGTCCGCGATCAAGCCCTCGCCCACGATTGCCGTTACCTCCAAAGCCAACGAAATGAAGGCCGCTGGACTGGATGTTATCGGATTGGGTGCCGGGGAACCCGATTTTGATACTCCCGATCATATCAAGACCGCTCCCAAAGTGCCCATCGACAAAGGCTTCACCAAATACACGCCAGCGCCGGGTATTTTGGCCCTGCGTGAGGCGATTTGCGCCAAGCTGAAACGCGACAACAATCTGACTTACACTCCGGATCAAATCCAGGTGGCCTGTGGCGGCAAGCAGAGCATCTATAACGCCATTGTTGCCACCGTGAATCCTGGCGACGAAGTGATCATTCCGGCACCTTATTGGGTCAGCTATCCGGATATTACGCTGTTGTCCGGTGGTGTGCCGGTACCGGTTATGGGTAAGGAAGAAACCGGTTTCAAGGTGACGCCCGAAGATATCGAAAAGGCGATTACGCCAAAGACCAAGTGGCTGATCCTGAATTCGCCGTCCAATCCGTCCGGTGCCGCATATACCGAAGCCGAGCTGAAGGCGATTGGGACGATGTTGTTGAAGCACCCGCACGTTTGGGTGATGACCGACGACATGTATGAATTCATTGTCTATGGCGACTTCAAGTTTACCACCATCGCGCAGGTGGTGCCGGAACTGTATGACCGCACTCTGACATTGAATGGCGTGTCCAAGGCTTATGCCATGACCGGCTGGCGGGTTGGCTATGCGGCGGGACCGGCGGATGTCATCAAGGCAATGAACAAGGTGCAGTCGCAAAGTTCGACGCATACGTCCTCAATTTCCCAGCATGCAGCAGTGGAAGCCCTGAATGGTTCTCATGAGTTCCTGGCTGAACGCAATGCCGCGTTCAAGGAACGGTGCGACACCGTGGTCAAGATGTTGAACGAGGCGGAAGGCATTTCTTGCCGTATGCCAGAGGGTGCGTTCTATGTCTATCCGTCGTGCGCGGGCTGCATCGGTAAGAAAACCCCTGATGGTGTGGTGATTGCCGACGACAACATTTTTGTCGCGCAATTGCTGGAAAAGACCGGTGTTGCAGTGGTGCAGGGGGCTGCGTTCGGCCTGTCGCCATATTTCCGGATTTCGTATGCAACCTCGATGAAAAATCTGGTCGAGGCCTGCACGCGCATCCAGAAATTCTGTGCGGATTTGACCTAAACATATCAAGCGATTTATTGCGAAGCCGCCGGGGATCCCGGCGGCTTTTTTGTTGCAAAACC
>JAFGWD010000080.1 GCA_016937315.1 Rhodospirillaceae bacterium | reverse complement strand
GGCCGAGCCGTCCGGTGGCTGTGTTTTCTAAGGCTTCGCGGGTGGAAAGAGGTCCTGGAATCACGGTTGATATAGACGATGGCGTTATACAAAAGCGCAGCGCTACTTGTGCCTGAGTTTGTCCTTGCGCAGGAGGAACTGCGGCGTTCAATAGGCGAGCACCTCTCCCCCATGCCGCGCGTTGTGGTGTTGACCATGCGGCACGGTGATCTCCTGGTAGAAACGCGGTGGTTTCATCAATTTTTCCTGAAAGAAAACCAAAGCATAATGGCGTTCTGGCGATCAATCCGGTCTGCCGTTCTTGTGCTAGAGCTAATAAACCACAGGTTTCTGCCCGGACATCCATCATATTGAAGTTAATTTGGAGGACCGGGATATCCATTGCTTGCAGCAAAGCCATGCCTTGCTGTGGTGACTTCAGTGAGACGCCGAAGCTACGGGTTAGCCCTTCGCGTTGCAAGTCGACCAGGGTTTGAAGAGACGGGCTGCTGGGGAGAAGCTCACTTTCCGGGGGGCTGTGTAACAATAACAGGTCTACGGCGTTGATGTTCATGCGCCGTAGACTTTCGTGCAACGATTTGCGAATGCTGCTGGGCGTGTAATCCGGCGGGGAATCGAATGTTTTTAACCCCGCCTTGGTGGCGATGACCAGATCATCGCGGCGGCCTTTTGCAATTTGTCCGACGAGGATTTCGGCGTGTCCATCGCCATAGGCATGGGCGGTGTCGAGAAAATTGACGCCGTCGTCGATTGCGGCGGCCAATGCATTCAGGGATTGCCTATCATCAGTGGCACCATAGGATGTTTGTCCACTGCTGAGGCCTCCGATCCCCCAGGTTCCATATCCAATCACGGAGACGGATAGACCGGTTCGCCCCAACGGACGGCGAGGAAGCACGGTTTGCATCATGCGATGAATCCTTTTTCCCGGAGAAACATCACCAGCCTTTGATTGTGGATGAACTCTCGTTTTTTTTCTTCGGCGGCAGAACTGTCGTAAGGGTCGCACCACTGCCAAGAGATAGGCGTTGGGCCGGGCATATTGCGTCCGTGTAGGCGGCGCAGTGCTCGCACCGTGTCGCCATAGCTGTTCAGTAAGTATCCAGACTGACTAAACCCGTGCATGTGATGGACGGCGCTGACGTCCCAACTGAAGGCGAAGGCGGTTTTTGTTGCCAGAAGATGCAACAAGTACAGGTCCTCTGAGTAGCTCATGCCGGGGTTATCGAGTATTTCCGTATCGATCATATTGCTTTTTATAAGGCAGCAATAAGGACCAATACTTAGTCTGAGCGCTGCAAATTCGTGCACGTCGTAGGCAGAGTATTGCTCCATTCGTATGCGCGTTACGCGTGGCACGTCGAAAGAGTCGGCGCGTTCTTGTTCCCGTGCGGCGTCACACACTTCAATGCTGCCGGAATAGCAGACTCCGACTGGACCTAAGGCGGAATGGCCACTGTTCTTCTCAAAAGTGGAGAGCAAGGATGCATAGTGGTTGGGGAAAATCTCGTCATCGTCATCAAGGATCGTGAAATACGCGCTGGAGACACGAGAAAGGCCGTGCCACAAGGTGTCCGAGCGGTTTCCCCCAGGGACATGATCAATAATGTGTTCGATGTTGGGGTAACGTGCCGCCATGTCATCCAGGCCGTCCTGGTCGCGGTAGGCGACATAGTGTATGCGGACGTTATTGAAGGATTGGCGGGCGACGCTGGAAACCGCACGCTCCAGCATCCAGGCGGGGCGACCGCCGGTACGCATGATGCAGGTGATTTTTGGCTCCTCCGCGACAATTTGTGCCTTCGGTGGGGTGCTGCGGGTTTCCATGACTTGGCGGTGAACCGCGAGAACATTGGGTAAGAGGGCGTCGAGGCTGAGCGTTTCGGTGAAAATAGTATGTGCCCGCTGCGCCATTTCCGCCGCACGCTCTGGATGCCCGCGTACCCACTGCATGTGGTCGTCAATCTGGTTAAGAATAGTGTCTAATGGTGCGGTCATATCGACGTACAGCAGGCTATCGCCGAAAATGCGTTCAGCGAAGGGGTTGTGACCACTGATGGTGACGGCCCCTGCTGCGGTGATTTCGAACAGGCGGTTGTTAGCCAAATGATCCCGTGAGAACTCATCGAGATAAAGGCATAAACCAACTCCAGCCTCGCGATAGACGGTGAGGGCGCTTTCCCCATCGAAAGGAACAGTGCCGTGATAGGCGGTGGGGTTGACGTGTTTCCAGCTTTCTTCACGGCCAAAGATGCGCATGTCGGGGCGTTCGGCGAGCGCCGTGAACACATCTTTGAAACGAGAGCCGTCCCAGTTGGACCCGAAATAGGCAAGTGATGGATTGGTGAGGTCAATTGGTGTGAAGGGGTAAGATGGGACGGTGTTGGCGTAAAACCCGATGATCGGAGTTTTGCGGGCACCAAAAGTAATGTCCTTGATCCAGGTTTCGATGACCGGAGATGTGGTGAGGTAGGCGTCGTAAGTCAGGGTGTTGTGTAAGAGGCGTTTGGACATATGGTAATAATTAACCGGTTGGGTCATCACACCGTAAGTCGGAAAAGGCGTCAGTTTGGCGTCTTGATGTGAAATGGCGAGGACGAAATCCGGTTGAAATGCCATGACTTCGTCTGGAGAGGTGCACTCCCTTGCTTCGATGCCCAGACGTGTCGCGGCTGTGATAATACGCATCGCTGATTCGGTCTCAGCGAAATTGCGTGCGTAGGGGTGCTGGATGGCGATGCGGCGAACGGAGGACATAAACCAAACTCCTGATAGGTCATAGATGTATACGGAGAGGAGAATCTCTCAGGTTGCTGAAGAATCGAGGGAGATGCGTAGTTCTGTGCCTTCGGCCAAACCTTCCCCATCCTTGATGCGGTCAATGACCTCTGCTGTTGCGGAAATCGTTCGTTCGGGATACCGCGCATAGATTGCTTCCAATGAGTCACCAGCACGCACGATCAGAGGCACAAAACGTTTGGGGTTGTTCTCCCAGCAAACACCGTGCGCTGACCATTGCTGCTTCAAGGCCTCGCGATTGATCTGCGAGAACATCAGGCGGTGGTGAGTTCGTGTACCGTTTTCTTGCCATTCGAGAGGATTGCCACGGGATCCCTCTTGATCATCCTCCCGCCAATAGAACTCGGCCGATGGCACCCATGATGGGGTGAAGTCGGTGCGTTCCAACATCTCCAGGAGGAGGAGAAAGTCCTCTCCCGTGGTGAGCTCAGGGTCTTCCAAAAGGAAGGTGTCGAGAAGGCGACGACGGGCCAACCAAGCGTTGGATACAATGAAGTTGTTGCGGGCGATGCGTTCCGGGACAAAGGGCTCCAGAAAGGCAAGGTCGCGGTTTTCTCCGGGGTAAGCAGATCGGCCGAGAGAGTTCTTGGATTCCATCACCCGGATGGCTCCAGAGTATGCCAAGTCGGTTCCGCCGTTCGCCATGGCGGATAGCAGTGCCGCGATGTGGTTGGGTTGCAGGGTGTCGTCGTCGTCGAGAATGCCGAAATAGGGTGAAGTCACGGCACGCAAGCCAGTCCAGAGGGAATGGCTGCGTGTGGTGCCGTGCGTGGCATCGACATGGGTGATGCTGGGGAAGCGGTCTTCTACGTTCGCTATCAAGTCGTTTAGACCCTCGACAGGGCGATAGGAGACGAGAATGGGGCGAATGGCATGGTGACTTTGCGTGGCGAGGGCATTTAACGCACGGGCAATGGTTGTGATCGGACGCCCACCGACGCGGATGATGTAATCGACAGACACATCCGGCTCGGGGGCGGTGACGCGTGGTGGTAGGGACAATTTAGGCAGCAGGCTGTCCACGGACCAGTGCGCAGCAAAATATGCGGTTGCGGCGGACGCGTGGTTTGGGGTCAGTCTTTCGACCGCTTCGGTGATGGCTTCAATCAAGCGCATGGGCGTGTTGGTGGGTGTAAAGGTCGGTACGCAATCGGCGAAGTGCGTGGAAATAAAGGGGTGTGCGTCGGCACAGGTTGG
>JAFGWD010000079.1 GCA_016937315.1 Rhodospirillaceae bacterium | reverse complement strand
TGGCAAGGCCAGCAGGGCGGACCCACCGCCAGAGATTAAACAGACCACCAAATCATCTGCTGAAAGACTACGAACCATGTCCAACATGCGTTGAGCGGCCCGTTGTCCCGCATCGTCGGGGATGGGGTGCGCCGCTTCAACCACTTCGATGTGCCGGGTTGGGCAGGCGTGTCCGTAGCGTGTAACCACCAAACCAGAGAGCGCTGCACCCCGCCAGTGTTTTTCAAAAGCCATAGCCATGGAACCGGCAGCCTTGCCCGCACCGACCACAATCGTCCGGCCTGAAGGGGGGGGCGGGATGTGGGGGATGAGGCAAAGTTCGGGGGCTGCTGCGTCAAGGCCAGCCATAAACATGTTGCGGAGAAGCGTTTCATGAGGCGTGGCGGATAGGGCCATGATCAGAGGCTCACCTTATTATGAAGCGAACGTGAGTCTAGAGCATATTCCTCTCAAAAGGAACCACCTGCGCGGAAGGCGGCAAGGGATGAGAGCCCCCCACATTGCGGTGGGGGGCACAGGGGTTAGGTCAGGCTGCACGAATGCGGGCGATGAAGGCGGAGACTTCACCATCCAGGCGCTCCGACTGGCGGGCGAGTTCTCCGGAAGCGGTCAAAAGCTCGTCGGCCCCACTACCCGCGCGTCCAGCGGCCGAGGTAACGTGTGTGATGTGCACGGAAACATCACGGGTGCCGGATGCCGCTTGTTCGACGTTCCGTGCGATTTCGTTGGTTGCCGCACTTTGTTCTTCCACTGCCGAGGCGATGGTTGCCTGAATGCCACTAATTTCTTCGATGGTTGAGGAAATTGACTGGATTGCAGAGACCGCCTCGCGGGTTGATTCCTGAACACCACCGATTTGTTGTGCGATGTCCTCCGTTGCGCGTGCGGTTTGATTGGCAAGGTTCTTGACCTCGCCAGCAACCACGGCGAAGCCTTTACCGGCATCGCCAGCACGGGCGGCCTCAATGGTTGCGTTCAAGGCCAACAGGTTGGTCTGATTGGCAATGTCGGTGATCAGGTTGATGACCTCACCAATCCGGGAAGCGGCCTGTGCAAGATCGGTGACGATGCCGTTGGTCTTGATGGTTTGTTCCACCGCCGAGAGAGCGATGCTGGATGCTGCGGAAACTTGTCGCCCGATTTCTTGGATCGAGGTGGTCAATTCCTCGGCGGCGCTGGCCACGGTTTCCACATTGTTGGATGCCTGTTCTGTGGCTGCTGCGACAGAGGTTGCCTGACTGCTGGTTTCTTGTGCAATTGAGGTTAAGGCTGAAGCGGTGTTGTGCATTTGTGTTGCGGCGGCTGAGACCGATTCCGCGATGCCCTTGACGCTGACTTCCATGGCGTCGGCCAGAGCATTCATGGCCTGTTTCTTTTCGGCCTCGGCACGGGCTTGTTGCGTGCGTTGTTCAGCGGTCATGATTTCCAGGCGTTGTGCATTTTCCTTGAAAACCTGGACGGCTTTGGCGATGCCGCCGACCTCATCGCTTTGATCGCGGTAGGGGACATCCACCGTATGGTCACCTTTGGCGAGGGTATCCATGACGTTGGTAACGGTGACGATCGGGCGGGCCACCAAACGTACGGTCAGCATGTTGAGGGCGATCACGACGATTAAGACAAGGGCTGCTACGTTGATCAACACAGATGAAGCGGAGGTGAGACTTGCGGTGGATTGATCAATGTTGCCCTGGCTGGAGGTCAGCAGATGGGCGACGGTTTTTGTGGTTGCGGCGTTCATGTCTTGGCGAACGGTTCGAGCTTGTTCGTACCACAGAGCGTTGCTGCGGGAGGTCACATCTATCAGATGGCGGGCCAGTTGGTCATAGCCTTTCATCTCGTTGGCGACGGATTCCAGGATGTCTTCCAATGCGCCGCCCGCTGCGAGTTTTTGGGAAATTTCTACAGCGGAGCGCGTGGTTTGCAGGGACCGTTTTTGCTGTTCCATGTCATTGGCATCGTTGGTGAGGAGAACACGCATCATGAAGGCGCGTGTCCGTGCCAATTGGCGTTCCACGGAGAGAAGTGGCTGGACCAAGTCGGGGTCCGAGGTTATGGCCTGATCAAGGGCGTAGTTGATGGTTGATGCCAAACGCGGGGCGATGGCAAAGGTCTTTTTCAGGGTGTCGAGGTAGTCTTGTCGAAGGGCTATCCCTTCATCGGAGAGGCGACTGTAATCGTCCACCTTCTTTTTCATGGCTTGCAGAAGTGTGCGTTCTTCGTCGTTGGCGGCCGTGTCGATGGCTTTGGTGATGTTTTTTATGGCGGCGGCGCGTTGCGTGGCGCTGTTTTTCTCAAACGTGGCCAAGTCTTCGGCGGTCTGTGCTTTGGATATACCCAGGTTTCCGTATCCAGCACCGGCCATTTCAAACTGTGAAGTTTGTGCAAGATTGGAAGCGGCAACGACCTTCCGGACGGTTTGGAAACCGCGCTCGATATCCTGGAATGTAGACCAGGAGGAAATCGTCATCACCGCGATCAGGCCGATAATCACGGCGGCACTGCTGTATAGTTTAATAGGAAGTCGTAGGTTTTTTAGAGATTTCATGATGTTTCTCTGCCCAAAGAGTGAATCCCGAGTCTCTTTTTTTATTTTTGGCGTATGCGAGAGCCGATGATCGTCGGGTATTGGGCTTGTTTTCAAACGGAAATTACGGTGGGTGTTTTATATGTATTATAATTACATAATTTAGATCGGGCTTTACGTAGCATAGCATGCGTATTCATGAAAAAAACAATCTATAGTCGCTTTATTATGCGTTTATTCTTCTTACGTGTCTCTGGATGGAGCGTAGCAAAGCACATCCAGGGTTTCTTTGTATTCCATGAAAATATCTAAAAAAGAGAATGATGTCGGAGACTCGGATTCCGACCAGGAAGCAATCTCCCTCCGCCAGACGGTTAGAAATCTCCGTAGACAGTCGGAGGGGCGGCGTCTTGTGGGGTATCTTCGACAATCAGGCTGCCGTCGAGAATCGCGCTTCGTGCTGTTGCGGTCGCAGCGGTAATCTCTGGGGTCATCAGTGCCGCATTATATGGGCTGCTGGCGAGGGCCATTCCGTCTTCCTTAAGTCCGAAGATCAGGATGCCGTTGCTCCAATCGCCTTGCGCGGCCTCGGTCACAACGTGTGCGACAATCTGTCCGACATTTTTGACCGCTGAGGTGAGAACAGTCCCGGGGAACAGGGACGTTTGATCGGAATCGACGCCAATGGCTAAGACTTTCATGTCTTCAGCGGCTTGAAGAACGCCAAGGCCGGAGCCCCCCGCTGCGGCAAAGACCACATCAGCGTGCATCTTGATTTCTTCGACCGCCAAGAGATAGCCGGAAATCGGGTCGGAAAATGCGGCGACGGAGGTCCCGATCATGCGTGTTATAATGCGGATGTTGGGGTCGATCGTACGTGCGCCATGGGCATAGCCTGCTTGGAACCGTCGGATCAGGGGACTGTCCATGCCACCGACAAAACCGATGACATGTGAGCGTGAGGCCATGGCCGCAGCGACACCCGCGAGAAAAGCGCCTTCGTGTTCCTTGAAACGGATTGACTGTACGTTGGGAAGATCAACGATGTCATCAACCAGACTGAAGTGGGTTTTGGGGAATTCATGGGCCACTGTGGACAGGCTGTCGCGGTATGCAAAGCCGATGGCAATGACAAGATCATTGGAACTGGCGGCGGAACGCAGCATGGGGATGCGTTCGGAATCGGCTTGGGGTTCGTATTCCGTGATCTTAAGGTCTTTGGCGGCACGGAGTTCAGTCAGGCTACGAAAGGCGGATTCGTTAAAACTTTTATCGAATTTACCGCCAATGTTGTACAGCACGGCCACGGAGAAACCATAGGCCTGGCCTGGCATGCCTATGTATAGGCAGCACAAAGCAAGGCAAAGGATCAGGCGTTGCACAGGGAACCTCCGGTCTGGCTGCCTTTTGTGATGAAGGATGGCAGCTGCTCGGCTTCCATTGGGCGGGCGAACAAGAAGCCTTGCCCAATATCACAGCCGCTGTCACGAAAGAAGGAAAGCTGCTGATCGTCCTCAATGCCCTCGGCAACGACCGTGAGGCCAAGCTCGTGAGCCATGCGAATGATGGCTGCGGTGATGCGGGTATCGTGGTCGTGTAGGAACATATCGCGGACGAAGGATTGGTCGATCTTCAGACAAGAAACCGGCAACCGTTTCAGATAAGACAGCGACGAATAGCCGGTGCCGAAGTCGTCGAGTGCCAATCCTATACCCCGATCACGCAGTTCTTTGAGTCGTCTCAGGACATCGACTTCACCACGGAGGAAGATACTCTCGGTGATTTCAATCTCCAACTTTTCAGGGGGGAGTGCGGTCTCGTCCAGGACACGCTCAATGCGTTGTACGACACCGGATTGCAGGAACTGTGAGGCCGAGAAATTGACAGCAATAGACAAATCAAATCCGTCGTCGATCCAGGATTTGGCTTGGCGACAGGCTTCCCATAAAACCCAAGAGCCGAGAGGTTGGATGAAGCCGGAGCGCTCGGCAACGGGGATGAAATCGCCAGGGGGAATGGTGCCGTGTTCCGGGTGTGTCCAGCGGAGAAGGGATTCAGTCCCGACAATACGGCCGCTGGTGATTTCGATTTTGGGTTGATAAACGAGGTGAAACTGCCCGCCATCAAGACCTTTATGCAATTCCGCGCGGATTGTTTTGCGGTGTTCGGCGGCACTGCCCAGGGTTGGTTCGTAAAATCGGATTGGCGTTTCGGTGGTGGATCGTGCTGCATTCATGGCCATGTCGGCACGCTGCAAGAGGTTCTCTATGGTGTTGCCGTCATTAGGGAAACACGCAATACCAATGGCGGCGCGGAGATCGGGAGTCGCGGTGTTGGAGCGGCTTGACGCAGCCAGAGTGTCTTGGATATGCCTTGCATGATGCCCTGCAGTGGCGGCATCGCAATTGGGCACCAGAATGGCAAAATCATCCCCACCCAAACGCGCCAACAGCCACGAACTGTCGCTGCTGGTTTGTAGATTTTGGGCGACATCAATCAGGATGCGGTCTCCGGCATCATGCCCAAATGTGTCATTGATATCTTTGAATGCGTCCAGGTTAAGATAAATCAGGGCTCCAGGTGAGTCTTCGGCGACGTGTGCGGCCCCTCGTTCTGTCAGTCCGGTGCGGTTTAACAGTCCGGTCAAATGGTCATGTTGCGCCACGCGAGATAGACTTTGCATGGCATCGCGAAAAATCGAGAGAGCACTGGCCATACGCGTGACTTCGTCGTTACCGCCCGATGGAATGATGGCATTGGAGTTGCCATCGGCGATGCTTAACATGCTTTCCGAGAGAGCGGAAATGCGGCGGACGACGTGATGACCAACGTATAACCAAGCAATAGCGAGAGCCCCGATAAGCGCGATTCCACTGGTTAGAAACAGGATCAGGCGGCTTTCATGCAGATTGGTGATCACCGTGGTTCTCTCTGTTTCCCCAGAGGATTGCCATGTATTGATCAAGTTTTCAATTTCGGTATCAAGGGTGTAACTGTGAAATCGAATATGGTCCAATTGCTTGGTGGCCATGGAAAGCATCGAGATTTCGCCGCGCCGTAAAGACATGAGGCGGCGAAGGGCGTCTGCGTCGTGGCTTCCAACGGGGAACTTGCTGGTGACGACTTCTTCTATGGTCGGCAAGTGGATCAGTGGCGCGTGCGGAATGTGCTTGGCTATTTCCACCAATTGGGGCGAGGGCATGATCTGGGGTGAGGCTTGGATGCGACGGCTTAGAGCGTCTTGTTGCGCCATCAACAGCCAACGGTGTTCCATGGCGGATTGCAGAATTTGCATGTGTGCGCTGATTCGCGAGGACAGGTCTCGGACGGCATTAATGCTTGTGGTGTCGCCGTTGGACTCCAGTGCAGCGCGGGCTTCATTTTGAGCAGTGACGAAGGCTTCCTCGGCCATGGTGATCTTGTGTTCGTTGCGTCTTAACGTTTCCAAGGATTCCGCATGGATCAAGGAAGGAACCGTCGCCAAGAGCAGGCTGCCTTGTTGGGTCATGCGTGTCATGGCCGCTAAAACCGGCAGACGTTTCTGGGTGATTTTGTCAATGGCTTGGCCTGCGATATCGAAGGAGCGCAAGGCCACGAAACTGGCCAGAACCGTCATTGCCGCAACCGCCCCAAAGGCCAGCCATAACTTTGCCCGGATGCCAAATCGAGGCGCGACACCGCAGGGTAAGAGGTGGTGGTCTGCGTCATCCCTCATCGTTGTCTCCGTTGAACGCGGCGGCACAAACCTTGTTTCGATTCAGTTCCCATAAAAACGGAAAGGCCAGACGTTTGGCGGCCGATCAAAAAGTACGAACCTTTAGGCGATATCTAAGGTGATCGCATTATGCCTTAGGACGTAAACTCATAAATCCCGCCGGTTGCGCCGGAGCGATTTCGTTCGTCCGAACAGGAGAAAAGCGTAGACCGTAGCGGGGA
>JAFGWD010000078.1 GCA_016937315.1 Rhodospirillaceae bacterium | reverse complement strand
GCTGTCCGCCGCACCCGCCGCCAGCATGCTGTCCGCCATCACACGGAAATTATCCATAAGTGGCCCGAACAAAACAGCACAGCCCAGGCGTGCAGGCTCCAAAGGATTCTGACCGCCTTGTCCAATCCAGGACTTTCCCATCACAACCACTGGCACGACGCGATAGAATACCCCCATCTCTCCCAGGGTATCGCAGATATACACATCGGTGGTGACATCAGGCAATTCACCGCGCGACCGCCGTCGGACACTCAGGCCAAGGGAGCGCGAATCGGCTTCCACCTCATCACCACGCGAGGGGTGACGGGGCGCGATAAGAGTCAGCAGGCCGAGGGTATCAGCCTTCAAACGTCGGTGCACCCGACCGGCGGATGCATCCTCGCCAGGGTGCGTGCTGGCGGCCAGCCACACCGGACGTCCGCCAATCGCCCGCACCAGATCAGCCTGGGATGTCGTGTCTTCAGGCAAGGGCGGAGCCGCAAACTTCAGATTGCCGACACATACCGCACCGGACGCCCCCAAACGTCGGAGCCGATCCGTATCGGCCTCGGTCTGCCCAAACACCCGATCAAATGCGCCGAACATCTGGCGTGCCGCATGTGAGCAACGGCGCCAACGCGCAAACGAACGCGGGCTAATCCGTCCATTAACCAAGGCCAGGGCGCACCCCGACGCCTGCGTTGCCGACAACAAATTGGGCCAGATTTCACTTTCCGCCCAGATTGCAAGACCTGGTCGCCAATAGGCGATGAACCGGTCCACATATTTCGGCAAATCGACCGGCACGAACTGATGCGTCACATTGCGCGGCAGCCGTCGCCCCATCAAATCCGCCGACGTTACGGTGCCCGTGGTCAGAATTTGTGTGGTTTGCGGCCAACCCTCGGCAATCGCCTCGATCAGGGGCAGCAGGGAAATCGCCTCACCGACGCTCGCCGCATGCAACCAAACGACGGGACCAGGCGGGCGCTCGACAGAAGCCAGCCCCATGCGCTCGGGAAAACGATCGGCGGATTCCTTGCCATGCGCCCGCCGCCGCCCAAGATAAACCTGCACGAAAGGGGACAGCAAACGCGTCGCACCCCGGTAAAGGCTCAAGATCATGGCTTCGCCCCTTTGACGTCACCAGGATCAGCGGGCAGGATGGGCTCGTGTCCCATGGCATGGTCGGCCTCCGCCGTAATCGCATTCAGCGCGGTCTCAAGGGCTAGGCGATAGGGCTCCAAGTCCTCGGCATCGCGTGGCACCACAATCGGCTCGCCAAACACATAAGCCCCATGGGTGAACGGCATCACCATCTGCATGCGGTCCCAAGACTTCAGGAAGCGACAGCGTCGGGCAGAAAAGGCTATCGGCAGAATCGGAGCACCAGACGTCCGTGCCAGAACAATGGTTCCGACTTGGACACGCATGCGCGGCCCACGTGGGCCATCGGGCGTAATACCGATACGGTCTCCGCGACGCAATATCCGAATCATTTCCCGCAAGGCCCGGGCGCCGCCCTTGGACTTCGATCCGGTCACCACATTCAAGCCCAAACGTTCCACTACCCGCGCAATCAAACGACCATCACGGTGCGCCGAAATCAGAACATGGGTGCGCCCCCTGTTCACGCCTGGGAATGCCCACATCAAAGGCAACCGTGCATGCCAGAACGCATAGATCACAGCCCCACCCTGCATCGCATGCGCTGCGTCACGGTGTTCTGCCCCGCGTGTCCGCCACCGCCCGGTTAAGTGGGCACAACGCGCATAAAAAGCCGCCAGCCCGTTGACGGCTTCCTGCGCCACGGCACTGCGTGTCAAAGACTTGATTAACAACATCCCGAAGCCACCAGTCGATACGAAAACCAGAAAGCCAAGATGCGTGACGAACGTTTCGGATGCAAGACAGGTTCCCCAATTTGCCGCCAGACAAACATGGCGGCCACACCCGTCTTTTACACGGTTCAGGCGTCTTTGGGAAACGCTTGCGCCGAATCAAATGGCGACAGATTGGCGAGAAACTGGTCGGCACTCACCGCCCAACTGCGTGACAACGCAAAGACCCGGCAATCTTCAGGTGGGATTTTCAAAGCCGCCCTCACCGCCCGCCCCAAATCATCATCCAACACACCAACGGATGCGCCGTTCAAAACATCCTTGGGGCCAGCGACCGGATAGGCCGCGACCGGCACACCAGACGCCAATGCCTCCAACAAAACCAAGCCGAAAGTATCGGTTCGACTGGGGAACACAAACACATCGGCAGCCGCATAGTGGCACGCTAGATCCTCGCCTTCCTTGGTGCCGACGAACACCGTTTGAGGAAACCGCTTTTCCAAATCGGCGCGTTGCGGTCCATCTCCGACCACAACCTTGGTTCCGGGGAGATCCAATGACAGAAACGCTTCAATGTTCTTTTCCACCGAAACGCGCCCAACGTATAGACTCACCGGACGCGGCAAATGATCGAACACGGCCTTATCGCGCGGACGAAAGACATCGGTGTCGACCCCACGGGTCCACCGCCGGATGCGTCCAACGCCCCACCCCTGCAATTCCGCCTCAATTCCATCTGTGGCAACCATCACCGCCCGCGACGGACGATGGAACCACCGCACCAGGGCATACCCCCAG
>JAFGWD010000077.1 GCA_016937315.1 Rhodospirillaceae bacterium | reverse complement strand
CGAAGGCGTTGAAAAGCTTGCCCGTAGTCCCCGCTACGGTCTACGCTTTTCTCCTGTTCGGACGAACGAAATCGCTCCGGCGCAACCAGCGGGATTTATGAGTTTACGTCCTAAAGCGGTTGCGTTTGGAGTGCTGTGTCACGTATCGACTTAAGAAAACTACACAAGAAATTTGTTTTTATCAAAAAAACACAGATTAATACTTGTGATTGCGTGGAAACTTTCGCGTTGCTTGCTGATTTGCCGAGTCACAGCGAATTGCGGCTCTTTTTCTGTGTTGTGTGGTGGTTTTGGCTAAAGAGACTCCGATGGGGTGGGCTTCTAATGTATTGATAATGGATATATTTTCTTTGTGAGTATAAGGGGGGTGGATGTTCCTAATAACAAAGAAAAAATGTATATAAAAAATGTTTGACATCACTTGATGGTGGTTTTATGACTCCCAATCGCGCCGATTTGAGCGATCAGCTTGCGGGCGCGGTACAAATGCAGCTAAAGCGTTGGGATGTGATCCGCCCGGCCCCGTGCTGCGGCGGTTTTTTCGTGTCAAGGCGTTGAAATGATCCGTTTGGAAGCTCTGGAAAAAGTTTACCCTGCGGCACGCGGCCAAGCGGCGCACCATGCCCTGAAAGGTGTCGATCTTTCGATTGGGCAGGGGGAAATTTTTGGTATTATCGGGCGCTCTGGCGCGGGTAAAAGCACTCTCATCCGCACCGTCAATCGATTGGAAAAGGTGACAGGAGGACGTGTCGTCGTCGATGGCGTTGACATTGCCGGTTTGTCCAATGCTGATTTGACAGCGTTTCGGCGCACCATTGGTATGGTGTTCCAACACTTCAATTTGCTGTCTTCACGCACGGTTTATGGCAATGTCGCCTTGCCCTTGGAACTCGCCAAAGTGCCGAAGGCTGAGATTGCCGCACGTGTTGCGCCGCTTTTGGAACTGGTGGGGCTGACGGACAAATCCGATCGATATCCGGCTGAGCTCTGTGGTGGGCAAAAACAGCGGGTCGGTATTGCCCGTGCTTTGGTTGCCGAACCGAAGATGCTGTTGTGTGACGAGGTGACCTCCGCACTGGACCCGGAGACGACGCAGCAAATCTTGGACCTGTTGCGGGATATTAACCGTCGCCTTGACCTAACGATGATGGTGATTACCCACGAAATGAGTGTGGTCCGTGATCTGTGTGATCGTGTCGCGGTGATCGACGATGGTGCCATTGTTGAACAGGGCAATGTGTTTGATGTGTTCGTAAAGCCAGAGCACCCGACGACTCAAGCCTTGATTGCGGGCGAGATTGAGGCCGCATTGCCGAAGTCCTTGCGCCGCATTATCCGTGAGACTCCCTCCGCTGCCGGAGAAAACCCGGTGGTTAAAATTGTGTTCACCGGCCCCAATGCCTATGAGCCGATTATCAGTCAGTTGAGCCGCATAGCCGGCATTGATTTCAATATTTTGGCCGGACAAGTGGATTATATCCAGAATCGTCCGTTCGGGATTCTGTTCGTTGAAGGCAAGGGTGGTCAGGCGGAGGCCGAAAAGGCCATTGCTTATGTCCAATCCCGTAATTTAAGTGCGGAGATCATCGGTTATGTCGATCCAGATTCTGTCCCTGCTGGCTGATGCAGCCTTCGAGACCGGCTATATGGTCCTGGCGGCTTTGTCCATCGGCACGCTTTTGGGGGGGCCGTTGGGAATCCTTTTGGCGACGTCGGGGCGTGGCGAACTGTTCGAAATGCCGATATTTAACCGTGTCGTTGGGGCATTTGTTAATGCGACGCGGTCGATTCCTTTCATTATCCTGGCGGTGGCAATCATTCCATTCACACGGTTTGTCGCGGGGACGTCCATCGGTACGTCTGCGGCGATTGTGCCCCTGACCGTGGCGGCGACGCCGTTCATCGCACGTATCATCGAAGGTGCGGTGCGTAGCGTTGACGCGGGCTTGACCGAGGCCGCTCAAGCAATGGGTGCCAATCCATTACAGATCATCTTCAAGGTCCTGCTGCCTGAGGCGCTGCCTGCTATCGTGCTGGGCTTGACTCTGACCACCGTTCTGTTGATCGGATATTCCGCCATGGTGGGTGCGGTTGGTGGCGGAGGACTGGGGGATCTTGGCATCCGATATGGTTATCAACGTTTCCGTCCCGATATCATGGCTGCTGTGGTTCTGGTGTTGATCGTTGTTGTGCAAGTGATTCAAAGTGCCGGTGACCGTTTGGCACGCCGCCTGAATAAACGCGTACGGTAAGTGCGTATATCCCCCTTTGTCTGAAAGAGGAGCCATTCCATGACTCTGTTGCATGTGTTGCGTGGTGCCGTTATTGCCGCCATTGGCATCGTCATGTCTGCTGCCGGAGCCGAGGCCAAAACTTATAAGGTTGGCGTTACGCAAGGCCCGCACGAACAGGTCGCTGAATTTGTGAAGGGCGAGTTGGCGAAAAAAGGTATTGCTATTGATGTCATTGGTTTCAGTGACTATGTGCTGCCGAATCAGGCTTTGAATGACGGTGATCTGGACATCAACTCCTTCCAGCATCAGCCTTATCTCGATAATCAGGTGCGGGATCGCGGCTACAAACTGGTGTCTATCGGCAAGTCTATTGTGCTGCCCATGGGGATTTATTCTAACAAGGTGAAAAGCTTTGCCGATCTGAAGGCGGGGGACACCATCGGTTTGCCCAATGATCCAACCAATGGTGGTCGCGCCTTGTTGCTGATTGAACGGGCAGGCCTGATTGCTCTGAACCCGAAGGCGGGGCTGCGTGCTGGTATTCCGGATATTGTCAAGAATCCAAAGGGCCTGAAGTTCGTGGAACTGGACGCCGCGCAATTGCCGCGTGCGATTCCTGATTTGACGGCGGCCGCAGTTAACACCAATTACGCCATCCAGGCCGGTTTGGTGCCGACCAAGGATGCCTTGATCGTCGAGGATGCCAACAGCCCGTATGCCAACGTGATTGCGGTCAAGGCGAGCAATCAAAATGCATCGTGGGCAAAGGATTTTGTCGCAGCGTATCAGTCTGCGCCGGTTCGGGACTTCATTCTGAAAACCTTTAAGGGTAGCATCGTGCCCGCGTTCTAATGGAATGTCGGCATCACGCTGAAAACAGCAGGGATAGGCAATCATGTTCAGACAGGTGTTCAAAACCCTTTTCATGGGTGTGGTGGCGACGACGGCGATTTTTGCGGCGGCGTCCTCAGCCAATGCGAAGGCCATTAAGGTTGGTGTCACACCCGGTGTGCACGAGCAGGTGATGGAGTTTGTCAAGCCGCTGTTGGCGAAAAAGGGTTTGGATATTCAGATCGTGTCGTTCAGCGACTATGTGTTGCCGAACCAAGCGGTGAATGACGGCGATTTGGATATGAATGCCTTCCAACATAAGCCGTATTTTGACAATCAGGTGCGGGATCGTGGCTACAAGTTGATTTCGGCGGGGGCCAATTTCATTGCCCCAATGGGGATTTATTCCAAAATGATTAAATCATTGGCGGACTTAAAGGCGGGTGATACGCTGGGTATCCCCAACGATCCCACCAATGGTGGACGGGCTTTGCTGCTGTTGCAAAAGCACGGTGTTCTTAAGCTCTCTGCCGATGCGACGTTGACTCCCGGCGTGCCGGACATCATTGAAAACCCGAAAAAGCTGAAGATTGTTGAGTTGGATGCGGCACAGATGCCGCGTGCGTTGACGGATCTGGCTGCGGGTGCGGTGAATACCAACTATGCAGTGGAGGCGGGTTTCCTGCCGGTTCGCGACGCGATTCTGTTGGAGGATGCAGACAGCCCCTACGTCAATATTTTTGCCATCCATGAAAAGAACAAGGATGCGCCCTGGGTTAAAACCATCGTTTCGACGTATCAGTCGGAACCGGTCCGGGCCTTCATTTTGAAAACCTTCAAAGGGGCCTTGGTGCCTGCGTTCTAGAGCATGTCGAGGCTAAATCTTGACGGAGGACGAGGATCATGAAGCGTCGTTTATTTTTGAGTGTTTTGGTGTGTGCCACGATTGCCGTGCCTTTGGCTTTGTCCTCTGCCGCTGTTGCGCGGACCTACACCGTCGGTGTGACGCCGGGGACTCATGAACAGGTGATGGAGTTTGTCAAACCGCGTTTGGCGCAGAAGGGTATCGACATCAAAATTGTGTCGTTTTCGGACTACGTTCTGCCCAATCAGGCGGTCAACGACGGCGATCTGGATATGAATTCTTTCCAGCACCAACCCTATCTTGACAACCAAGTGCGGGACCGGGGGTTTAAGCTGGTTTCGGTGGGAACCAACTTTGTCGAGCCGATGGGCGTGTACTCGACAAAGGTCAAGTCGCTGTCCGCGTTGAAGATGGGTGATGCGGTGGCGATCCCCAATGATCCAACCAATGGCGGTCGTGCTCTGCTGTTGTTGCAGAAGTACGGTCTGATCTCCCTCGCCAAAGGGGTTGGATTGGGGGCTGGCGTGGTGGACATTGTTGCCAATCCAAAGAAGCTGAAGATTGTGGAACTGGATGCGGCGCAGTTGCCGCGCTCCTTGCCCGATGTGACACTCGCTGCAATCAACACCAACTATGCGCTGGAAGCCAACTTGGTGCCGACCCGAGACGCCATCGTGATTGAAGCGGCGGACAGTCCTTATGCCAATATCTTTGTGGTACATGCCAAAAATAAGGATGCAGATTGGGTGAGGGCGATTGTTGCCACGTACCAAACCCCAGAAGTTCGGGCGTTTATCCTGAAAACCTTCAAAGGCGCGGTGGCCCCAGCCTTTTGATAAAGGGGCAAGGGGACTTGATGTGGAGTGGCGGGCATTGCCCGCCATTTTCTTTGTGTCGTTGGTTCACTTGCCGGCGGCATTTGGAGCGACGTGTGTGGCAAGATCAGCGAGCATAGCGTCGTGGGCCAGCCATTTTTCCGTATAGCCCAGGCCAAGAGCGATTGGCACAACGAAGGCCGGGTCGTAACGCTTTTGCGTTTCGCAGTCTTTAGCGATGCGGTCGCGATAGGCCGCCCAGCGGTCAGCTCGCCCGGAACATGCGGCGGAGATTGATGCGCCGTGAGTCACGGCGGCATCTCGACCGCAGAGGGGAGGAGCCATACCCCAAGTGAGTTGGTCGTGGACATGCACGAAGGCCGCAACCGCCAAAGCCGTCATTGGGTCGCGATCAAAAACGTGGGGTCCCTTGCGGACTCCGTCGCGGACGGAGTGAGGAACGTAAGGCAGAACCGCATCGACTAGGCTTTCCCCAGGGAAACCGAAACGTTCCATCAAACGCATGCACGAGCACCGCTCGGCGGGGAATAAGCCGTTCTGAAAAATCAGAGTGTCCTTGATAGCACGTTTCACGGCCTTACCGATCAACTCGCCTGCCGTGGTGTGGTGTCCGGCACCGCGCAGGGGTGTGGTTGGGCCGCAGACTGGGACACAGATTGCAATTTGGTCGGTTCCCGTGCCGGTTGCGAGTTCGGTGGAATAGCGCGATGGGATGGATAATTCTTGTAATGCGGCGGTTTTGGCCTCGCTGGCCGTCATAACCGCACGGACTAAGGCACCATTCAGCATGGGTTGATTGATGATGACCATGACGTTGATGGTGCCGAACGCGGGCGGGGGCTGTCGCGTGATCGGGTCATGACGTCCGTCGTATTCGTAACATGAGGCGGGGTCCCCCGCTCGTGCCGCGTTGCCCTCTACCCCGCCAGTAGCGACAGCGAGAACCGAGATTTCGCGGAAGTCTTCACGCACCACGGCCAGATTGTTCATGTTCGCGGCCGTGCCAAGCTGTGCGGCTTTTAATCCGGCCATTCCGTGTCGTTCCAGCATTGCCGCAGCATACAGATCTTGGCGTGCGATGATTCCAGGAGCGGGGTGCCGTGATAACGGCCCGGCCTCACTGCCCTGATGATTGAAGACTACGTCCAGTCCTTCGACGATTCCGCCATCTGTGAGACTGGTCGAAATCACGCGATGTGGAGCAAGAAAACGGAGCGCGACGAATTTATCCGTCCGGTGCAGTTCGACTGTGTTGAAAATGGTGTCAAGAACCATGCGTTTCGTCCTTTCTCGCATTCAAAAAGATTTGATACAACATAACTGTACCCGCCGTGAAGGTGTGTGTTCCGCAGTGGGCGTTTTGCCACATGTGGATGATTCTCTATTTCGAGGTTGGTTGTTTCTGTCGGTGTTTGCCCCATATGTAACCCAGCGTTGCATATTGCGCGTTCTGGAGAGCGCCAGAGACGTGCGTGGGTAGGTCGGGTGTGGCGTTTTATCGTCTTGCTCCCGTGTGCAATTTACGGAAAGGGATGGGGGCGGCATTATGCGGATCTTGCCGCGTTATTGGCTGGTGGGACTGGTCTTGGTCCTGTCGTTGATGGGGGTCGGTGGATGGTGGTACCTGCATAATCAGGAGGAATTGCTGCGCCGAGACGCCGAAGAAAATCTCCGCGCCATTGCCACACTGAAAGTCATGGAAATTGATGAATGGCGTCGCGACCGTATGGCAGATGCCCGAGTCTTGGTGTCAAATCCAACCGTCAATCGAGCGATGCGTTTGTGGGCGAAGGGGGCGGCGGCTGGTGAATGGCAGAGCGAGTTGTTGGACACCGTGTCATCCCGCTTGCTGATGATGCAGGAAGCCTATCGTTACCACGATATTCGGGTGGTTGATGGTCAGAATCGCGTTCTTGTTGGGGTTAAGAACCTTGGTCGCGAGGCTGAAGATCGTTGTGTCATCAATGTGTTGGATCAGGCGCGGAAGAGTGGGGTGCCTGAATTCGGAGATTTCAACACATGTCTGAATGGCCAGCCAGTGGTCGATGTGGTTGCCGCGTTGTTTGCCGATGATGATGATGAAGCCTTGCGTGCCAGAGGGCTGGCTGTCGTTTTGGACGCTGATCCAGAGAAATATTTGTATCCGTTGGTGCGGCGCTGGCCTGGCAACAGCAAAACGGCTGAGACTTTGTTGGTGCGTCGGCAGGATGGCCGCGTGCAGTTTTTAACACCGTTACGTCACCGAAATGATCCGCCTCTGACCTTTTTTGCGCCGTTAGATACCGTCGGTTTGCCTGCGGCTCTGGCGTTGAAGGGGGTACGGGACGTGGTGAGCGGCCTGGATTATCGCGGTGTACGCGTTTTGGCGATTGGCCTGCCGGTGCCGGGAACCGGCTGGGTGATGATCTCCAAAATTGATGAAGACGAGGCGTTGGAGGCACAACGTCGTACGGCTCTTTTGGGAATGTGGGTTTTGCTGGTGACTGGCGTTGCTGTGGTGGCGGTCACACTGGTGGCGTGGGGGGAAGCGACGACCGCTCAGCACGATAAAGTAATACAGGCACGGGCCGAAGCTATGGAGCATGAGGCGCGTTTGGCCTCGATCTTCCGTGCCGCACCGATTGGTGTTGGTTTTCTGCGCGGACGCCGAATATTTGAAGTTAATGACGGCTTTTGTGCCTTGCTGGGATATGCACGCGATGAGGTGTTGGGGACGACAACACGGCGTTTCTACGGTAGTGGGACGGAGTATGCAGCGGTCGGACGACGGGTCCTTGAGCAATTGGACAAAGGGAGATCTGCCGCTGTTGAGGTGCAATGGTATTGCAAAGATGGACGGATTATTGACGTTATCTTGAATGCCGCACTGATTGATCCCGAGAACAGGGATGCCGGAGTGAGCTTTACCGTGACGGACATTTCGGAACGGAAACGTCAAGAAATGCATCTGCAACAGCGTCGCAATGAGCTGGAACGCCGCAATAACGAGTTGGCCGCCCTTGCCT